>CANMGM010000203.1 GCA_947497195.1 Bacteroidota bacterium | reverse complement strand
GACTGATAAGGATGCAAACCTCAAATACGGAGCCATTCAGGCCTTTGTATATGCAATGACTTTTGTGGGTGGATTGTTTGCCGATAAAATTCTTGGTTTTCGTAAATCCATCTTCTGGGGCGGATTATTAATGATAGTTGGCAGTTTAACCATTGCTGTTTCTCCCAAAGATTTGTTCTACATCGGAACAAGCATTTCAATAGTTGGGACAGGTTTCTTCAAACCAAACATTTCTGGCGTGGTGGGTTTGCTTTACAACGATGGAGACAACCGGAGAGATGCAGGTTTTGCTTTGTTTTATTCAGGAATCAACATAGGTGCATTCCTTGGCGGCATTTTATGTTTTAAGCTGGGCAATAATTACGGTTGGCACTGGGCATTTATTTCTGCGGGCATCGCCATGATGATAGGACTCCTCGTTTTTGGCCTTTCAAAAAACACACTCGGGCCTTTAGGTTTTTCTCCTTTGCTCAAAGACGGTCAGAAGTCTTCATCTAAACTGTTGATCTACGAGTTGCTTGTTTATATCGGATCGCTTATATCCATTCCGTTTATCCTAATGTTGATTTCAAATACAGAGTACACCGACATGTTCATGTATATTGTAGGTCCTCTGGCAGTGCTCTATTTGATTTATGAAATGACAAGATGCACAAGGGATGAAGTGCTAAAGCTCATCGCAGCAATGGTCTTTATCGTTTTCTCCATTTTCTTCTGGTCGTTCTTTGAACAGAGCGGTGGTTCACTTGCACTGTTTGCGCGTTACAATCTACATGACACAGTGCAAGGTTTGCATATAGATCCAAACGAGGTAAACAATTCTTCCAATTCTCTTTTTGTGATACTCTTTAGTCCTTTGCTGGGGCTATTGTGGTTATGGCTCGCCAACAGAAAAAAGGAACCCAATACTCTTGTAAAATTTGGGCTGGGCTTTCTATTTCTTGGGGCGGCATTCTATCTCTTTTTCCTCAATAGAAATTTTGCAGACGCCTCCGGAGTAACTTCTTTGGAAGTATTTACCCTAGCCTACTTGATTATAACTATCGGTGAGCTTTGCCTCTCGCCCATTGGGCTTTCAATTATGACCAAGCTTTCGCCCAAGCGTTTGATTGGAATAATGATGGGTATGTGGTTTTTAGCAAGTGCCTACGGCCAATATGTTGCAGGTTTATTGGGTGCAGGAATGACCACGCCCGATAAGAACGCTTCTCTGCAGGAGAAACTAATAGCCTATACCGATGGTTACAAGCAACTCGCCATATATGCTTTCATCTGCGGAGTTGTGCTCATCCTGATCTCTCCATTAGTCCGTAAACTTATGGGCGAAGTAAAATAATCCTTCAATCAAACATCTAAATCTTCACTTATGCCATTTTCTCCAGTTTTAATTGTTGTAGTGCTCATACTGGCAATATTGTTTATGGGTTTCAAAACCGTTCAGCAAGGCAATATTGCTGTGGTAACCGTTTTTGGAAAGTACCGCCGTTTGCTGCATCCCGGATTGAATCTCGTAATTCCGTTCATCGAACAAATCTTTAAACGCATTTCGACACAGAATCGCTCGGTTGAGCTCGAATTTCAGGCTGTAACCGTTGACCAAGCCAATGTGTACTTCAAAACCATGGTGCTCTTCTCGGTAATGGATGCAGAAGAAGAAACCATCAAGAAAGTGGCTTTCAAGTTCATCGACGAGAAGAACCTCATGCAGGCACTTATCCGCACAATCGAAGGCTCCATCCGTTCGTTTGTGGCTACGAAAAAACAGGCCGAGGTGCTATCGCTGCGTCGCGAGATTGTGGAACATGTGAAAGAACAAATCGATGTGCACCTCGAAGACTGGGGCTACCACTTGCAGGATTTACAGGTAAACGACATCACCTTCGACGAAGCGGTAATGCGCTCCATGAGTCAGGTAGTGGCATCGAACAACCTCAAGGCCGCTGCCGAAAACGAAGGTCAGGCTTTGCTCATCACCAAAACCAAAGCCGCCGAAGCCGAAGGAAATGCCATCAAGATTGCCGCTGCAGCAGAACGCGAAGCTGCGCAATTGCGCGGACAGGGGGTGGCTTTGTTCCGCCAAGAAGTTGCACGCGGATTAAACTCAGCTGCAGCCGAATTGAAACAAGCCAATCTTGATACATCGATGATCATGTTCAGCATGTGGACCGAAGCGGTGAAGAATTTCGCTGAATATGGAAAAGGCAATGTTATTTTCCTCGATGGCTCTACCGACGGCATGCAAAAAACCATGAAGCAAATGATGGGCATGAGCAACCTGATGGATCCCAATTCGAACGGAAAGTGATGCGTTATCTCATTTTACTGCTGCTTCCGCTCAGTGCGTGTTCGCAGGGAGCTAAGGTTAATTGGATGAGTTTTTCTCAGGCCATGGAGGCATCTAAGACAACGAAAAAGAAAATCTTCATCGACTTCTACACCGATTGGTGCGGCTGGTGCAAAAAGATGGATGCGGCAACATTTACCGATCCCGAAGTTGCAGCCTATCTTAACGAGCATTATTACGCTGTTAAGTTCAATGCCGAGAAGGAAGGCCCCATCGCTGTGGGCGACACTACGTATAGCATCATGCCCGACAAAGGCCGTAACGGTACACACGGCTTGGCGGTAACCCTACTCCAGGGCAAGATGGCGTATCCGAGTTTTGTGTTTTTGGACGAGAATTTCAATCTTCTCAGTCCTTTGCCAGGCTACCAAACGCCCGAACAAATCGAGGGTCCGTTGCGTTTCTTTGGCGAAAACCATTACCAACATGAGCCATGGACTGATTTCTCCAAGTCGTTTAAACCCACGTTTTAAAATCTTGAAAGATGCGGGAACCGTTTTTTAAAAACACCCCGCGGCCTCTGCTGGTTTTTTACCTGCTTGTGGTTTATGTGTTCCTTCAGTTTGCCTGGTGGTCGTATCTGCTGTTCGACCTCAATGCCGAGAATCTGAAGCTGAGCCGTTTGATACAAGCCGAACGTTCGTCATCAACTTACGACGCGCAGCTGCGAAAAAAACAACTGATGATTTTTGGCGAGGGGGCCGTTTTTCTGGGCTTACTTGCATTAGGGGTTGTTCAAACCCGAAAATCGTTTAAACGCGAAAGCGAAGCCGCGCGCTTGCAAAAGAACTTCCTGCTTTCGGTAACGCACGAATTAAAATCGCCGATTGCCGCCGTTAAGCTATTTCTAGAAACTTTACAGCGACGGGCGCTTGAACCTTATAAACAGAAGGAAATCGTTGAACGCGGTATTGCCGAAACCGTGCGGCTCGACCAACTTGTGGGCAATATCCTCATGGCAGCACAGCTCGAAAACAGCGCCTTTCAACTGCATCCAGAGCATATTAATCTCAGCTCTCTTTGTGCCGAATTTTCTGCACAGTTCAATGCCCGCTTTCCTACGCCACGGCTAATAACTGAGCTTTGGCAGGATCTGGAAATTAAAATCGATGCGTTAGCTATGCAGAGTATCTTGCTTAACCTCTGCGAAAATGCTATTAAATACAGCGATGAAGACCAACCTGTTTTATTATCGCTAAAGAAGGAAGGCGAAACTGTTATTCTGCGCGTAGCCGATTGCGGCGTGGGTGTAGCTCCAGATGAACGCAAGCGGATTTTTACTAAATTTTATCGTTCTGGTAACGAAGAAGTTCGAAATACCAAAGGCACTGGACTCGGCTTGTACATCGTTGCACACCTTTGCCGCATGCAGCAAATTCGCATTTCGGTGCGCGATAATCAGCCCAAAGGGAGTATTTTTGAATTGCATTTGAACGCATAAAATCATGCCCGATAAAAAAGTTGCTTTACTAATTCTAGACGGATGGGGAATTGGCGATGGTAGTGCTTCCGATGCCATTCACGCTGCAAAAACACCCGTGATGGATGAGCTACTTAAGTCCAGACCCAATGCTACTTTACGTACTTCTGGTTTGGATGTTGGCCTTCCCGACGGACAGATGGGCAATTCGGAAGTTGGGCATTTGAATATTGGAGCGGGCCGCGTGGTGTATCAGGAACTGGTGAAAATCAATCAGGCTGTACATAACGGTGATCTGGCAAGGAATTCAGTGTTGCAGGATGCATTTCGCTATGCCCGCGAAAACGATAAGAAAGTACATTTTTTTGGTTTGCTTTCGGATGGCTGCATCCATTCATCGGAGGCGCATTTGCACCATTTGCTTGAGCTTGCCGAAAAGGCCGGCGTTCAGAATTATGTAGTGCACGCCTTTACCGATGGCCGCGATACCGATCCTAAAAGTGGTTTGAGATTTATTGAAACATTGCTTAGTAAGCTACATGGCACTCGTGGTAAACTCGCTACGGTTGTAGGTCGCTACTATGCAATGGATCGCGACAAACGATGGGAGCGGGTAAAAATAGCGTACGAAATACTGGTTGATGGCGTAGGCGAAATAAGTAGCGATGTGTTGCAAACCATTCGTAAACGCTACGAATTTGGCGAAACGGATGAGTTTCTGAAGCCTATCTGCATGCAGGGTGTAGACGGCAAAATCGAAGCGGGCGATGTGGTTATTTCGTTTAACTACCGCACCGATCGTTGCCGCGAGATTACGGAGGTTTTAACGCAAAACGATCTCCCTGATTTTGGCTTGAAGCGCTTGCCGCTGTATTACGTAACCATGACACGCTACGACGAAAAATACCGCGATGTAAAAGTGATTTTCGAACAGCAGGACATGGCCGAAACACTCGGCGAGGTGCT
>CANMGM010000202.1 GCA_947497195.1 Bacteroidota bacterium | reverse complement strand
GGTGCAGGAAACTTTATTCCTTCCGATACTGTTGCATCGCCGCGGTATGTGCCAACAGCTGCAGAACGAGCACAAGCTTTTGTGAATCTATCACTGCAAGTAAACGCAACCAATAGCACAGAAGGGCAGGGTGGAAGGCTCATTGCATACGACCATTCAGGTGACGATTTGATTTTTTACATTTCACCGATTGATGGCAGCATCGACACCATTCAGTCGAACACAGGAAAAGATTGGACAGCTATGGGTTATCAGGCACAGGAAAACCTGCTTCATGGAATGGCCAATATTGTTCAAACGCCGGCATTGTCGAACATAAACATTGAAACGGGTAGTGTTGCCGATGTTACAACCTATGCCAACCGCACCTTTTATGCGGGCGAATACGATAATCAAAACGGAGTTTTTTATGTAATTGGAATGCCGGCTGGTGGGGCAAATGTGGACCAGATATTATACCGCGTAAATACTCAAACAGGAGTGCTCGATTCGATTGGCAACCTAAATTTATTTGCAGGTGATGGATTTTTAAATGCCAGTGGGCAAGGCATCAACGGTTTAGCCTATGATCCCGAATTAAATTTTTTGTTTGGGATTACCGATTCGGGAACCTTGCTTCGAATCGATGTAAATGATGGCTCTACGAATTCGATTGGGCCAACGGTTGCGGGTTGCAGAGGATTGGCTTACGATGCTTCTTCTCAAAAGTTATGGGCAATTACTGCGTCCGCCACATTAATTGAAATCGACAAAAATACCGGTAGTCAAATTTCGACGGTCTTGTGTCAGGAGCAATTTGGATTTGTAACCACACTAACCTATGCGCCCGCAGCAAATGATTTCCAGGAATTCACCTGCAGCGATAATGTGTATGTGGTGCTATCGTCGGATGAATTTTTAGATCTGGGCAACGACACCCTGTTGTGCAACACTCCCGAATTTACGCTTTCGCAGCCCGGATTGAGCAATTACCTATGGCAGGATGGTAGCGAAGACAACCAGATTTCAGCTTCTTCAACGGGAGTTTATACCCTAGAGGCTACAAATGCTGATGGCTGCATCGATAAGGATACAATAAGTATTCAATTCGTAAATTCATCGGTTACGGCTACGGCAACTCCTTCATCTATTCTATTTGGCGATACCGTTCAACTCAATGCAAGTGAAGCTTTTAGTTATCTATGGACTCCCGAAGAAGGGTTAAGTTGCAGCAATTGTGCATCGGCTTTTGCCACACCTTCAGAAAGCACAACCTACATTGTTTCGGCCATCGACTCATTTGGTTGCAGAAGTGCAGATACGATTCGTATTGAAGTGGATATTCGCTGCAACGAGCCTTTTATCCCAACCATATTCTCGCCCAACGGCAAAGGTCCGCAAGCCAACGAAACATTCTGTGTTTTCAGCGATTGCGTGGAGCAGTTTAAACTGGTGATACACAACCGCTGGGGCGAACGAATATTCGAAACAGAAGACATTAACCAATGCTGGGATGGAATTTTTAAAGAAAATGAAGCCCTATCCGGAGTGTATGCGTATAATTTATATATTCGTCAAATCGATGGTACGGTAATCAACAAAACAGGAACCCTTAATTTAGTCAGATAATACCTATGAAACAAACGCTCTACATCGCCTTATTCGTTTCTTCTGCGCTTACGCTTCAGGCGCAGGATATTCACTTTTCGAATACCGAATATGCCCCGCTTATTTTAAATCCAGCGCTTGCCGGTGCAAACAGCCCAATTCAGGCTAACATGGCCTATCGTACCCAGTGGGGACAGTTGGGGAGTTCCTTTCGCACTGCAAATGCCTCGTTTGATGCACGCATAACGCAGGATAATACGAGCAAGAGTAACTTTCTGGCCTTGGGTCTGTCGTTTTTTAACGACCGAATTGGCGATATGGGCATGGTAACAAACAATGTGGCCCTAGCGATTGCCGATCATATTCGCCTAAATGCGAAAAGTCAACTTAGTTTGGGAATTAATGCAGGTTATGCCTTGCGCTCATTCGATAATGTTGATGGTATGTGGGCTTCCCAGTACGATGGACTTGTGTATAATCCAGGTTTAGCAAGCGGCGAAGATTTTAACAACCAAAATTTCGGGTATTTCGATGCAGGCGCAGGTATTTTGTATACGTATGCCAAGAAGGTTAAAGCAATGGCTAAAAATGCGAATAAGCGCGTAAATGTTGGCGTGGCAGCTTACCACATTACCCGTCCGAATAATTCATTTGTTGAACTGGCCTCCGAAAAATTACCTGTACGCTACACTGCATTTGCAAATGCCGATATATCGATTGATGGCACCGATGGCGATATTCTCCCAGGAGTTTATTACCAACGTCAGGGAAGTTTTTCCCAATTGTTGCTTGGTACGTATTATAAATATAAGTTCAACATGGGCTCCAATTACACCGGGTATGAAAGACCTTTCGCTATATCATTGGGCTTATTTACGCGTTTGAAAGATTCTTACATTGCCAAGTTAATGATCGACTGGGATCAATTCTCAGTTGGTTACGCATACGATTTTACAGTTTCATCGCTTACCTCAAATTCAAATAGGTTAGGAGCCAGCGAAATTTTTCTCAGCTTTAATGTTGGCGATGGCGGTGGTTTCCGCTACAACAAAAAATAATATTGGTCCGCCAGTGTTTATTAACCTGAATACAGCATGAGAACCTTCGCCTTTCTTTCGCTTTTAATTGCCGCTTCATTTAACCTTAGCGCTCAAATAGAATTATTTAGCGATGAGAGCAGTGTTGTTGTTTACCTCGAAGGGAAAGTGTTTCACAATTCCGAGAACGGACTAAATGTCTCTTATGGCTATATTTCTTCGGCTAATACCTATGGAATAGTCGTTACAAACAGAAATGGTGCGCGTTTTAACTTTATCAATGTGCGAATTGATGCCTTTGGTACGTTTGCCGATTTGTATGGCATGAGCCCTGAAGATGGCTCCAATTTCGGTTTCAGACTGTACAGCGGTAAATTAATTGTAGGTAGGGGAGAGCCGGGAGAGCAAGTGTTTTATCCCAAATAAATGTGTTATAATTCAGTCTTCGGATTAGCTATTTGATTTATTAATCCAATAGCTGACGAATAGAAACTCGAATTCCCAAAGCAATTTCCTCTGTTGGCAAATCGTTGGCATCGCTTCCAAACGGATCTTCAATTTCTTCGGCGATTAATTCAAGACTCGCCAACACATAGAAAATAATCGAAACAACCGGAATCACCCAATAACCCAACGAAAACACAAAGCCGAAAGGCAAGGTCATTACGTAGAGAAAGATAAATTTCTTTAAAAAAACCGAGTATGAAAATGGTATTGGTGTCTTCCGAATACGCTCGCAAGCGCCCACCGCATCGGTGAAGTTGTTTAGTTCGGCTTGCAAGAACAACAGATGTTCCGGCAATAATTTACCTTCCTTTCGCAATTGTTCCATCCGTTCCATTAATCTCAAGGCAATTTTGTTGGGAACATGATCGGCAACCGTGTATTCGGCAGGATTGAAATCGACCGTTTCTTCAAGTTCCGTTTTGTAGTGCTCGCCGCGCAAATGGTTCTTCATCGCAAAGGCATAATTCGGAATCATCGCTGCGAAATACTGCGATTCTGAAGGCACAAGCGAACGAATCTTCATCGCAAGATTGCGGCTCGAATTTACCAAAGAGCCCCATATTTTTCGACCTTCCCACCAACGTTCGTATGCGGTATTGGTACGAAACACCAACAACATCGAAATTACCATGCCCAAGGCCGAATGTATGAGCGATAGATTTTTAACATGACTCGTGTCGCTAAGCTTCCAAACCTCCATCTCGAGCCAGGCAACCAGTCCCGAATACAAACCAATGCTGATAATAAGCGGAAACAAGGTGCGAAATGTGTCGGCCTTGTGGAACTTGAATATCAGTAAGAACCAGTCGCGGGGATTGTATTTTACCATCCTACTTTTTATCAGGATCGTACGCCAGCACCGGACTCAACCAACGTTCGGTTTCTTCTAGACTCATTCCCTTGCGCGCTGCATAATCAACCACTTGGTCCTTTTCAATTTTCCCCAAACCAAAATACTTGCTTTCAGGATGTGCAAAATACCAACCGCTCACTGCTGCTGTAGGATACATCGCAAAACTCTCGGTCAACGAAATGCCCGTGTTGCGACTCGCGTCGAGCAATTCGAATAATGCCTCCTTTTCGGTATGATCGGGACAGGCCGGATAGCCCGGTGCGGGACGAATGCCACGGTATTTCTCGGTAATCAAATCCTCATTCGATAAGTGGTCTTCGCTTGCATATCCCCAAAAATCAGTGCGTAAACGCTGATGCAATCGCTCGGCAAAAGCTTCGGCCAAGCGGTCTGCAAGTGCCTTAAGCATAATCGAGCTATAATCGTCGTGCGAAGCTTCGAAACGCGCTATGTGCTCCTCGATGCCAATGCCGGCCGTTACAGCAAATCCGCCGATATAGTCGTTCGATCCCGAATCGGCGGGTGCAACGAAATCGCTGAGGCAATAATTCGGCTGCCCTTCGGCTTTCTTGTTTTGCTGGCGCAGATGATGCACCGTTTTTAAAATTGTAGCGCGGCTCTCATCCGTATAAATTGCCACATCATCGCCCATCGCATTGGCCGGCCAGATTCCCACCACGCCGTTGGCCTGCAACCATCGCTCTTCAACAATTTGCTTCAACATGCGCTGCGCATCATCGAACACTTTAACCGCTTCTGTTCCAACCACTGCATCC
>CANMGM010000201.1 GCA_947497195.1 Bacteroidota bacterium | reverse complement strand
GTTTTTCGTGAAATAAGAAGCAGCCATTGAAATAAAGGTTGCTGCTCCTCCAACAATTTTATCTGTTTTTCCGAAGGGTGTTTCGATGGCATCAAAGGCCACGGTTCCGATGACTAAAAGGCTCATGTTATTTTTTGTTTGGGTAAATTTTTAGTGCTTCGCGCAATATTTCAACGCATTGTTCTAGGTCTTCTTTCTTCAGCACGTATCCAATCCGTACTTCATCTTTTCCAGCTCCCGGGCTTGAATAAAACCCTGTTGCAGGAGCGAGCATTACAGTGGCATTCTTATATCGGAATTCTTCCAGCAACCACTGGCAAAAATGATCCGAATCCTGAATGGGAAGGCGTGCCATGGCATAAAATGCTCCTTTGGGCATTGGACAAAAAACGCCCTCTATCTTATTCAAACCATGCACAAGGCAATCTCTGCGGGAAACATATTCATTAACCACGCGCTCGAAATACGAAGTTGGTGTATCCAATGCTGCTTCGGAGGCAATTTGCCCGAAAGTTGGCGGACTCAAACGCGCCTGAGCAAATTTCAATGCTGTTTGAATGACTTCTTTGTTGCGGGTTACAAGCGCTCCGATGCGCGCACCACACATGCTGTATCGTTTCGAAACAGAATCAATGAGAATTACGTTCTGCTCGATTCCTTCGAGTTGCATAGCCGAGAAAAACGATTCTCCATCGTAGCAAAATTCGCGATACACTTCATCTGCAAATAGATACAGATCGTGTTTCAGAACAATCTCGCGGAGTTTTTCAAGTTCGGCTTTAGAATACAGGTAACCGGTAGGATTTCCGGGATTTGAAATGATGATGGCTTTCGTATTTGGGCCAATCAATTGCTCGAACGATTCAACCGGCGGCAAAGCAAAGCCTTTATCGATGGTAGATTTTACGGGAATTACCTTCGCTCCGGCAGTCATTGCGAAGCTGAGATAATTAGCGTAGAAAGGTTCGGGAATTATAATTTCATCGCCAGGATTGAGGCAGGACATGATGCCAAACAAAAGGGCTTCTGAACCACCTGTTGTTATGAGAATATCGTTGTGATCAACGTCGATATGATGTTTTTGATAGTAATCGGCCAATTTGCGACGGTATGATTCATTCCCCGCACTGTGACTGTATTCTATAACTTTTAAGGGAGTAGATTTAACCGCGTTTAATGCTTCCTCGGGCGTTTCAATATCGGGCTGACCAATGTTGAGATGGTAGATTTTAACGCCTTCGGATTTTGCTTTTTCGGCAAACGGAACAAGTTTACGAATTGGTGAAGCCGGTAACTGAATACCTTTGGTAGAGATGCTTGGCATAAAATAAAAAACCCCGATTGGAGTATCGGGGTGCAAAGATGCTAAAAAGATTGCTTACTTGTTTTCGAGCGGAGCCATTCCGCTTTTTTTCTCTGGCATTCCTGCATCGGCCGGAGCAGGCTCAACGTTTCCTTTGATATACAGCATTTTTGTGCCGGTTTTATCTTTATCCTTGTTTTGGATAGTTAGGGTTACGTTTTTGTTGATTGCGCCCGGACGCTTTGTATCGTAGCTAACACGGATTGAACCGGTTTTACCTGGTGCAATTTCCTCCTTCGGCCATTCAGGTACGGTACAACCGCATGAACCACGCGCGTTGGAAATTAAGAAAGGCTCTTTACCTGTATTGGTAAATTTGAACTCGCATGTTCCGTCGCCACCGTGCTTAACGGTTCCGTAATCGTGCGTTTCTTTGTCGAACTCGATGCTAGGAGTCCAATTTTGTTCTGTGCTTGGCGTTGGTGCCTGAGCGTTTACAGCCACCGCTCCGGCAACTGTAAAAACGAAACTTAAGAGAGTGCGTTTCATATGGATTGATTCTGTTTGTTTTAAAGATTGAATTGCAAATTTAGTTTATTTCGGTTATTCAAAAACAATTATTGTGGAATTGGTGAATTCACAACATTCTTGCTCCCTTTTCCGATAACTTTCTTTTCGGCCGGTGCTGATTCTGCGGGAATAATTACGGCATTGCCTTCTTTAGGTTTTAGATTATCGCCGGGGACAACATTTCCGGTAATGGTTAATTTTAGGGTACCCTGTTTGTCGTTGTTTGATGCTGTAGAGAAGATTACATTAACATCTTTGCTGAATGCACCTGGGCGACCACTAGAGTTATACCCCACAGATATTTTACCCGTTTTACCAGGTTCAATGGAGTTACGTGGCCATTCGGGAGTGGTGCAACCGCAGCCGGCCTGCGCAGTTATTACATTAATTGATTCCTTACCAGTATTGGTAAAGTTAAAATCGTACGTTGCTTTTGGTCCTTCTGGAATACTTCCGAAGTTGTGCTCTACTTTTTCAAATTCAACGGTAGGCGTCCAATTTTGTTCTGTGCTTGCCAGTTGGGCAAATGCTGATAAACTTGCTAAAAATATTCCGGCTGATAGTGTAATTCTTGTTTTCATTGTTTAAAATTTCAAATCGACTCTCTCAAGAATCAAGCCAAAAAAAGAGAAGAGTCGAAAATGTCCATTGTTTTGATTATCAAAACAATCCATTAATTTCAGCATCTATTTTATTGAAAATCTCACCCAAATGTTCAGGATTTTCCGAAAATTTATTTTCATCGACATCAATAATCAACAGTTTCCCATGTGTGTAATTCGATATCCAGGCTTCGTAACGCTCGTTCAATCGTTTGAGATAATCGAGTCGGATTGAGTTTTCGTACTCACGTCCACGTTTCTGAATTTGGCTCACCAGGGTTGGCACAGAAGCGCGCAGATATATTAGTAAATCAGGTGGTGCAATAAAACTCGCCATTAGATTGAACAAGGTGAAATAGTTTTCAAAATCACGCGTTGTCATCAAGCCCATCGAATGCAGATTGGGAGCAAAAATATATGCATCCTCATATATCGTGCGATCTTGTATCACTTTTTTACCGCTTTTGTGAATCTCGTTGACCTGATTAAAACGATTGTTCAAGAAGTAAATCTGAAGATTGAACGACCAGCGTTGCATGTCTTCATAAAAATCATTGAGGTAAGGATTATCATCGGCATCTTCAAAATGAGGTACCCAGTTGTAATGCTTCGCAAGCAATGAAGTTAAGGTTGTTTTTCCTGATCCGATATTTCCGGCAATGGCAACGTGCATGGCAATGAATTAAGCGTCCTAAAATACACCGATTCGCTATTCTACAAAAACAATCTTTCGGTTTTGTTTATTTTTTATTTGTCTAATTAGCAGGGTAAAGCAAGGTTGAGAGTTCCTTTTCATCAAACAACTCATTCGAAATCGTCTGAATTTTGCCTGCAGTGATGCTGTCGATTTTGGTACAAATTTCCTCAAAGCTGTCGACGCGGTTAAACAACAGGAAGGTTTTTGCAAATCCGAGCATCAGCGAACCATTGCTCTCCTGTGCAATCGCTATTTGTCCTTTGAGTTGATTTTTAGCTTTGTGCAATTGAAGTGTACTCAAGGGCTTTTCGCGTAACTTTTTGAGTTCTTTCATCACCAAATCGCGACAACGCTCTACCGTATTGCCTTCGGTACCAAGATACACACTCCACAAGCCCGTATCAGAATAAATAGCATATGAAGAGTCTATATTATATGTAAAGCCGTATTTCTCGCGAATCGAAAGATTCAATCGGCTGCTCATTCCTGGGCCACCGAGCAGATTATTTAACAATACCAGTGTAGTGCGTTGTTCGTCGCGAACGCCATAGGTGCGAGCTCCCAAAACCAGATGTGCTTGATGGTTTTTTCGTTTTAAAACAGCATGCGATGGCGAATAATCGACAGGTGGAATTCGCCTGAAAGCGCGAAGATTAGCAGGCTGTTGTCCAAAATACTTTTGGATTAAGGTTTCCAGATTCTTTCGTTTGAAATTGCCTACAACCGAAATCACTATCTCATCTGTATTCCAGCAACGTTGAGTGAAGTTAATTAAATCTTGTTGCTTAAACTTTTTAAGGTGGGATGCAGTTCCTAGGATGTCGTGGCCTAACGAATGGTTCTTGTAAACCTGATCCTCAAAGCGATCGTAAATTTCATCCGATGGGCTGTCGCGGTAAGCATTAATCTCATCAATAATAACCGATTTTTCCTTCACGATTTCCTTTTCCGGAAAACTGCTCGAAAAGGCGATATCGTTCAATAAATCAAGTGCGCGATCGAGGTGCTGACTTAAAAATGTAGTGTAAAGGCAGGTTTCTTCCTTGGTGGTGTAGGCGTTTATTTCGCCCCCCACATCTTCCATCCGTGTAAGCACATGAAATGCTTTGCGGTGTTGCGTTCCTTTAAACACGCAATGTTCGATATAATGCGCAATTCCTTGTTCGTGTTCAAACTCATCGCGACTGCCGGCATTGATGAATAAGCCGCAGTGTGCAACAGTGCTGTTCACCTGCATGAATATAACGCGAATTCCGTTACTCAGCGTCCAATGTTCGGGGTGGTTCATGATTTTCGTTTTCGTTAGTTTCTACAATCGCCTGTACACGCCCAACCGTTCTGTCGCTCAGCATCACCTTTATTCCACGCGAATGGTAATCTTTGCTGGTAAGGATCCATCGAATCGTTCCGCGCGTAAGCTTACCGGTTCGCTGGTCTCGCTTGGTAATTATGTCGACGCATAACCCTAGTCTCAACTTATCGCGAAAGCAACCATCCATATTCTATTCGCATTTGCATGTGTCGCTCAATGGCTTTGCCAATACTTCGAGCAATTTCGTGCTTAAGTATTCCGATCGGAATTTCATCTTCAGTTTCTGCTTTGAAACTCCC
>CANMGM010000200.1 GCA_947497195.1 Bacteroidota bacterium | reverse complement strand
TCGGCCGACCAACCATGCTCATCATCGCCAATCAAGCGGCGATCGGGATCGGCAGACAATGTAGTCTTGCCTGTTCCGCTAAGACCGAAGAAAACGGCTGTATCTCCATCATTACCAACATTTGCCGAACAATGCATCGACAAAACGCCATGCTGGTGGGGCAATAAGTAATTCAGAACAGAAAATATTCCCTTTTTAATTTCTCCGGTATAGCCACTTCCGCCAATCAGAATAATCTTTTTGGTGAAGTTAATGATTGAAAAATTATGCTGACGGGTACCATCAATATTAGGATCGGCTCTGAAGCCTGGCGCATTGATGATGTGCCACTCTGGCATAAATGTGTCCAATTCAGAATCTTCGGGACGAAGAAACAAGTTGTGCGCAAATAAATTCGACCAAGGGAATTCAGTAACAACGCGAATGTTTAAACGGTAATTTGCATCAGCGCAGGCGAATGAATCCCGCACGTATACCTCAGAGCCGCCGAGGTAGGCACAAACACGGTTGTATAACAAATTAAATTTATCGCTTTCGAAACGGTTATTTACATCGCCCCACCATACCGAATCTTTGGTGTTTTCGTCGTATACAACGAACTTATCTTTAGGCGATCGACCGGTAAATTCGCCGGTATCAATTGCCAGTGCACCGGTATCGGTTAAGGTTCCGCTACCATCGAGTAAGGTCGCTTCAACTAATTCGGCTGGAGTCAAATTCCAGTGCGCTAATCCGATACCCGAAAGGCCCATTGCGGCCAAGGTGTCGTGATTGCTTTTTTTACCTGTAAAATCCATAATTGGTAATGGGTTTGTAAAGATTTTGGGAGCACAAAATTAATACTTTGCCCGAAATATGAAGGAAACATTAAGGAAAATTTCAATCCGACTATCAGTTTCGCCTTTTCTTGCATGTTCCATTAACGGTGAAATGCATCAACTTGCATGTTCCAACTTCACCTTTTGCCCGACCTACAAATTCTTCGGCATCCTTCTGATTCATTGAATCCAGCTGAATGCAGTAGTCAATTTCTCCCTCACGGCCCCAACCTATTTTTTCGTAAACTATCGCTTGTCCTGATGGTGTTTTGTATCCTTCAATCCAAGCATCAAATTTCCGCGCAGCATCCAGGTCTATTCCGCCTCCAATGCTGTAAAACGAAACCACTAATCCCTTGATGCCTTCTTCGTTCGACTTCGTCTTTTCTATATTTTCCTCTACAGCCTCAACTTTTTTTGTTACAGGTTCTACAGGTGCATTTACTTCAGACTTTTCATGTTTTGTTTCAACAGGTGCAAGCGATTTATTTTGTTTGCAGCTGTTCAGTCCAATTACTCCCGATATCAAGATAACAAGCAGTTTTTTCATGGTTTGGTGTTTGTTTGAGGTGAATCGATTTTGTTTTCGAGATAATGCACAAATTCCAATGGATCCAATTCGTTGTTCGTGCTTTTAAAGCAAATTGAATTGGCATCGAGTGTTCGACCGAAATCAAATACATTTTGCTTAAGCCAGAGTTTCAGATGCGCCATATTTTCGCTTGTATGAACATGGTTTAACTCCGGAATTTCTTGTAATCCTGCATTGAAAAATTGCGCAGCATAAATACTTCCTAGGGTGTAAGTCGGGAAATAGCCAATGCTACCATGCGACCAGTGCACATCCTGCAATATACCTTCGGAATCATTCCCCGGTTTAATGCCAAGATACGTTGTATACATGTCGTTCCAACGATCTTTTAGGTCTTTTATTTTCAACCGGCCTTCTATCATATCCAATTCAATTTGATAGCGGATAAAAATATGATAATGATAATTCAGTTCATCAGCTTCGGTGCGGATTAACCCTTTTTCGATGTGATTTAACTTCTGATGAAGTTTGCCGCTAAAATCATGCGGCATTTTTCCATCGAAGGCTTTCGATAAAGCCGGCTCGATGTACTTTAAAAATGACATACTTCGACCAATCTGATTCTCCCATAGGCGCGATTGAGATTCATGAATTCCAAGCGAGGCCGCTTCTGATAATGGCATTCCACGCGCTTCAGCATTCAACCCCATTTCGTAAAATGCATGGCCTGCCTCGTGTAGGGTCGACCACAAGGCAACAGTTAAATCTTCGGCATTAAAACGCGTTGTAATGCGCACATCACTCGGATGTATCCCAATAGAAAATGGATGACTCGATTTGTCCAAACGGCCATAATTGCTGTCAAAGCCAATCATCTGTAAAACATCGCGACAAAGAGTCCACTGTTTTTCCTCTGATAGGGCAAATGGTGCTGTGTCATGCGTTGTAATAGTTCGGTTTAACGCTAGTTTGGCATAAATCTTATCCAGTTCCGGTAACAGAATTCTAAATATACGATTCAGCTCCGAAGCCTTCATTCCAGGCTCATATTCATCGAGTAAGGCGTCATAGGGGCTCGTTTCATAACCTGTTCGTTCGGCCTCTTCGCGCTTCAATTCCGTTAATCGCTCCAGCTCGGGCGCAAACAGATCGAAATTCTGTTCTTTCCGTGCTTTTTCCCATGCATGGAAACTTCGCGAAATCTGAATACTTAACTTTTCTACAAAATCGCGGTCGAGGCAGGTTTTACGTTTGTAATCGCGCCAAATTCGATCGACCGAGCGTGATTCCATGTCCGATAATTTATCCGAATTATTTCTAAGCGATTCCAACAATCGCAGGGTTTCGGAATCCGTAAACTGATCGTGTGCAAGACCATATAAGGTTGCAAGTTGCTGCGCGCGTGCATCGCCTGCTCCAGAAGGCATATACGTTTCCTGATCCCATTGCAGCAGCGATGCGGCACTGTTCAGGTCGGCAATTGCTGCCATGCGTTTGCTCAATGCACTGTATTTCATGTCTGATTCTACTGCCATGCTAATCCTTTTTAATCATCGAAATACCAGATAAAAACCAGGCGGCGCAGAGCACGATTCCGCCCAGAGGCGTAAGCGGCCAAATGAATTTAACGAATTCCAATCCAGGCACATACTTCAAACTAATGAAATAAATGGAATACGAAAACAAACTGCTCCCCAATGCCATCAAGTTCAATCCGGTTCTGAACTGTTTGCCGTAAATGGTCTCCTGCGGCGATAATGCAAGCAGGGCAATGGCATGGATTAATTGCAAATAGCCGGCGGTTTCAATAGAATTAACAGTTTGTTCAGGTAAATATCGTGGCAGTGCATGTGCTGCCAATGCCAGTACAACAACGGCCAGACATGCCGAGAACGCGGTGAATATGCGGATGTTTTTCTGCATTTATGCCTTACAAACAGCAATTACCGAAATTTCTACATTTACATTCCTCGGCAAGCCTGCAACCTGAACTGTTTCGCGGGCTGGGAAAGTACCGCTGAAATACGAACCATACACTGCATTCACGCGTGCAAAATGATTCATATCGGAAAGAAAAATGCTTGTTTTTAGTACGTCATCAAATGAACACCCCGCGGCAGAAAGCACTTCATGGATATTTTGCATCACGCGATGGGTTTCGTTTTCGAGTGTATCCATAACCAATTCGCCCGTAGCCGGATCGAGCGCGATTTGTCCGCTTAAAAATACAAAATTACCCGACTTTACGGCCTGGCTATATGGTCCAATGGGAGCCGGAGCCTGCTTACTTTCGATGGTGATTTTCATACTTGTTGCTTCAATTGCAGGCTGCAAGGTACAGCGTTTTGCGTATACTTGCGCATGCTTTTAAGTGCTGGTATTCCATCCATTATTTACGATGTTTCTATCATCTTCGGATTGGCTGTAATGGTGTTGCTCGTTTGCAGTCGGCTAAAAATCCCGACGGTTCTCGGCTTTCTTATAACTGGTGTGATTGCCGGTCCCGATGCGTTGGGACTCACACAGAACAAAGAAAACATTTCCATTTTTGCCGAAATCGGAATCGTATTTCTGTTGTTCAGCATTGGTATTGAATTCTCATTGAAAGATTTAGTGCGAATCAAGCGCCAGGTGTTTTTGGGCGGATTTATTCAACTCCTCGGCACGGTTAGCGTTTTCGCCTTGTTGTTTTTCGGTTTTTCAATTCCGTTTCATGAGGCGATGATGCTGGGACTGCTCTTCGCGTTCAGCTCAACGGCAATCGTTCTGAAAGTACTGCACGAATTGGGGAAAATACAAACAGAACAGGGCAAATCAGCCATGGCAGTGTTGGTATTTCAGGATATTGCCGTAATTCCGCTGATGCTGCTTTTGCCCGGATTGACCGAAGGAAGCAGTGGTGTAAGTCTGCATATTTTGCAAATGCTCTTTAAGGCAGGCCTTACGGTTGTTCTGGTAATTTATATCACGCGGTCGGTTATGCCGAAATTGTTGTATGCTGTTGCGCGAAGTAAATCGCAGGAGTTGTTTCTGATGACGGTCTTGGTGATTTGTCTTTCGGTTGCCTGGCTCACGGCAAAAATGGGCTTATCGTTATCGCTTGGCGCCTTTCTCGCCGGATTAATCATTTCCGAATCGGAATATAGCCACGAAGCCTTTTCGACCATTCTGCCTTTCAGGGAAGTCTTTACCAGTTTTTTCTTTATCTCGATTGGCTTGCTCGTCGACTTACATTTTTTCGGAGCGAATGCCATTTTTATTCTCACGGTAACCATTCTCATCGTGGCATTAAAAGCGCTGATTTCGGGACTGGCGGTTTTTGCCACGCAGCGCAACATCCGAACGGCATTACTGAGCGGATTGTATATTGCACAGGTTGGTGAATTTTCGTTTGTGCTTGCCGGAATTGCAGCTGAGTTCAAACTCATCAGCCTCGATA
>CANMGM010000199.1 GCA_947497195.1 Bacteroidota bacterium | reverse complement strand
GCTCCATCGAAATAACATTTTTTGCAAGCTTTTTAATGTTTTCAAAGATTTACTTGCATTTTAATCGCACTCTTTTTTGAATACAAGTCAATATTGATAAAGCATAGACCACTTTTGCCTGTTTGACTAGGTAGGTTCATGTGTTGAAATTCCTTGCGGATTTCTGGCTTCCTTCTGCCTTCTGTTATAGTGATGTCGATATTTTAGCGAAATACTCTCGATCCGAAATGGGCAACGCGCTTAAATACAAGCAATTTACTTTCAGTTTCTTAACAGTTCAGTTTTTCTATCGACTCTATGATATCTTGCAAAAGCAGAAAAGGCTCTCTTTTAGACATAAGAAAGTTCATTTTCAATTGCTCCAAATTGTCGATCCTTCAAGCCACGTTTTGATACAAGATCGACTTTCATTGAAAGTATTTGTTCCAGTTCTTCTGCAAGGTCGATGAATTCAGCACCTATTGGTTGATTATAATCTACAAGAATATCGATGTCACTTTCAGCGGTTTGCTGGTTCCTGACATAAGATCCAAAAACAGCAATATTTGTTAAGCCATATCTATCAAAGAGATGCTTTTTATGTGCAGATAGCGTGTTTTTTATAGCCTCTAGACTTGACATGCTCAAATGTAATGGGTTATTGTTTCATTTGCAAGATTGGGTTAGTGCAATTTTATTGAACCATAATTTAGACACTAAATGCAATTTCACTAAGCGTGTTTCTTTACAATTATTCATGTTTAACACACCCAATAAGTTCTTGCTGCAAGTTATAATAGCACTTGTATCGTTCAAAGCTGTTTAAATCGGGCGATTCGTTATACCGCATGTCGATTTCAATATCGCGCAGTTTAGCACCATCTTCGTAACGCAAGACATATTTCAGCGTTTGGTAATTTCCGTTTGCGTAAGCAATACAGCTTGGTTTGTTGATGTCGCCAAGTATGCGCATTTCTTCGATTAAGGAGGATGTCCACGAGTAAGACAAGACCCGCGTTGAATCGGGCGATTGGTTTGTAATGGCAAGTATTGATGTAATTGTGCGCGATGTGTCTTCGTGTTCCATCCAGCGGCTCAAATCCGAAAATTCATCGTTCGTGCCCGTTCGGAAAAAGTCTTCAACCTTTTTCATAGCTACATCGAGCCATGGGCGAGGCGAATGGTGTGTAGTGCTGCTTACAAGATACTGCAATTGTCCATCTATTCCATACACATAATCGATGCGCGCAGTTGGGTACCAATAGTACGAATCGGTATCGGGCCCAGCCATGAAACAAAATATAGAATCAACCAATCCATCCTTTCGCGTAAAAATTCGATAACCCGCATTAGGAATGAAATGCAGCGAATCTTCGATATACACATTCATGCCGTTGAGCATCGAATCGGGAACCTGCTCTGCTGTATAATGCACACAATTTTGATACGAACTGATAGACATCCCTCCATTGCAGAAATACGATGTAGTGGAATAATGCGAGGTGTCCCAATAAGCCGTTGTTTTCGGCTTTGCACCCCATAATGCATACAAATTGAAATACGGAAAACTGTTGAACAAGGCATTGTTGCGCGTGTTGAAACCCGGTAAAATAGCCGGAAGCCCTTTGTGAAGCGTATTGCCGGCTAATTCCTCAAAAGAAGAACAGCAGGGCGTTGTAGTATCGGCTGGGATGGCTTCGAGCAGCATGTCGGACGAAGAGAATCCTTCGGTTTGGAGCAAATCGCTATAATGCCCAGTGGGAATTTCGATCAAAATCTGACCTTCGCCCGAGATGCTGAAGCCGGGAATATAGGCTTGCGCATTCAAGCAACCGGTCAAAAGTAAAAAGCGGCAATAAACGATGATTTCCTTTGCAACAATGAACAAATGGTTGCAATTTGATGATTCGATTGCGTGCGAGATTAATTTCAAACGTAAGGTAAAATTACTTTTTACTCATTTTGTGCTTCACAAATGCAACAACCATCGGCATTACCGAGAGTAAAATAATTCCCAATACGACAGCTTCAAAATGCTCCTGAAAGAATGGTAGATTTCCTAAAAAATAACCACTCAGACTCATTGAGCTGATCCACAAAACACCTCCGGCAACATCGTACGGAAGAAATTTACTGCGGTAACTCATCTGGCCCACTCCGGCTACAAAAGGAGTGAAGGTGCGCACAATTGGAACAAAGCGCGCCATGATGATGGCCTTGGTGCCGTACTTTTCAAAAAACGAATGCGTTTTATCGATGTAGGCCTGTTTCACCAAGTTGCGCCCTCTGAATTTAAGCGCCACCACCTTCGATCCGGCAAAGCGTCCGATGGCATAATTGGTATTGTCGCCCAAAATGGCTGCCACGCACAAAAGCGCCATCAAAATGCCGATGTTCAATTCGGCACCCGGTCGTGCACATAGCGCTCCCGCAGCAAAAAGCAGCGAATCGCCGGGCAAAAAGGGCATCAGCACCAAGCCGGTTTCGACGAAGATGATAAGGAACAAAATGCCGTAAATCGCAGTGCCGTAGTTCATCACCAAGGCATCGAGGTGGTCGTTGATATGCAGGATAAAATCGAGTAGGGTAGAGATTGCTTCCATTGCGCGCAAAGGTAATCCTTCCTACACAATACGCTGCAGTTCGGATGCAAAAAGCTGCAAGGCACGCGCACGGTGACTCATCGCATTCTTTACAGATGAAGGAAGTTCAGCGAACGTTTGGTCGTAGCCTTCTGGAATAAAAACCGGATCGTAACCAAATCCGCCATCACCGGAATTTTTCTGTGCGATGGTTCCCCACACTTCTCCTTCAACCACGATTTCTTGTCCATCCACCATCGCAGCAATTACCGTAACAAATCGCGCACGCCGCGAAACAGCACCTTCGAGATTTGATAAAAGCAATTTCATATTTGCCGCAGCATCGCGACTGCCCGAGTAATGGGCCGTATCAACACCCGGTTTGCCATTCAAGGCTTCCACTTCAAGACCTGTATCGTCGGCAAAACAATCCTTGCCCGATGCTTCGAAATAAAAGCGCATCTTCTGCAAAGCGTTTTCGCGAATGGTCGGATTGGTTTCGGGCAATTCGCCCAAGAAGCCGGCATCCTTCAAACTGAGCACTGTAAATTGCTCACTCAAAATAGCCTGCGCCTCTTCCAATTTATGCGCGTTATTGGTAGCAAATACAAGTTGTTTCATAAAACCACGTACGATAATTTGCCCGATAATTCGCGCTTTGCCTCCTGCAACAGCATCAGTTCCTGCAAGGCCAAATCAAGACTTGTTACATCCTCCGAATCCATTTTGCTGATCTGATCCTGCACCATACGTATCATGTGCAGCACGTGCCGCAGTTTGTAACTGTAAATGGCTTCCAGCACCAGCTTCTTCAGTTTGTCGGCTTCTGAAGCCACAAAAATCTGATGCATCTCCTGCCACAACGCGCTCAGGTTATGCCGTTCGCTGCATAGGTCAACGGCCAGCTGCGAAATGGTTTCGTCGAGGTGATTGAAAAACTTTTGCTCACCCGGAAAATCATCTTCACCCGACAACAGGAACATATCGTACACTTTTCGGTGTATGGGATGCTCTGGAACAAGTCCGTCGGCCTCTAGCTCAGACAAAATAAAATCCCCTGCACGGTATGCGAGATTTGATTTTTCGCCATTTTCATCCTCCACTTCAAAATAGATGAGCTCGTTGGCGTACCGAACCAACACACGAACGATATCGCGCTCCTGGGCTTCGGCTTTGTAAACCTGTGTTTGCGGAACGTCATCGGCAAATAAATCGGGCGGCGCTTCGGGCGATACCTGCGTTTTGACTTCTGCAGTGCTGTTTCTGAATGCCTTATCGCGCTTCGAATTGAGCTGTTTATTGAGCTCGAACACGAGCAGTTGCTCATCCATGTCCACTTTGCGGGCACATTCGCGTAAGTACAATGAACGGAGCATTGCATCGGGAATCAATGCCAGCGATGCGATAATCTCGCGAATCATGCCTGCACGTTTAATCGGATCGGTTCCGGCTTCATCGGCCAGCACCGATGTTTTAAACTCGATGAAATTGCGCGCTTCGGTCTGAATGTATTCGCGCACATAGAGTGGCGGATTCTTTCGTGCAAACGAATCGGGATCTTCTCCATCCGGGAAAAGCACAATCTTAACGTTCATGCCTTGTTCCAGGATCATATCGAGCCCACGGAAGGACGCTTTTATTCCTGCAGCATCGCCATCGTATAAAATGGTAACATTGGGTGTGAGGCGTCGGATTATCTTTATCTGATCCTGCGTGAGGGATGTTCCCGAGGAGGCCACCACATTTTCGATTCCGGCTTGGTGGAGCGAAATCACATCCGTGTAGCCTTCAACCAGTAAGGCTTCGTCGCGCTCGCTGATGGATTTCCGAGCGTGGAAAATACCATACAATACCGCACTTTTATTGTAAACTTCCGATTCGGGCGAGTTTACATACTTCGCCTGTTTCTTGTCGTTACCCAGAATGCGTCCGCCAAAACCGATGACCTTTCCGCTGATGTTCTCAATCGGAAACATCACGCGGTTGCGGAAGCGATCGTACAACGAACCATCATCGCGCTGAATCGACAAACCGGTTTTCACAAGATATTCGGGTAGATATCCATCTTTTTGAGCCTGATCGCTCATTACATTCCAGGCTTCGGGTAGAATTCCCAGTCTGAATTTCCGGATGGTTTCGTCGCTAAAGCCGCGCTCCTTGAAATAACTCAAACCAACCGCCTTGCCATGATCGCTTTCGTGCAGCTGCGTTTCCATGAATTTGCAGGCCCATTCGTTGAGCAAGAGCAACGATTCGCGTTCCTGTTTTTCTTCCGAATGGCTTTCGTTGCTTC
>CANMGM010000198.1 GCA_947497195.1 Bacteroidota bacterium | reverse complement strand
ATATTGCAACAAAGAAACTGCCTTGAAAAAACACACTTTCGCATTGTTACTGGTTTTAGGATTTGTATCCAATGCATTTGCCCAGGATGGAACAACAAAGACAGAAACCGGACTGGCTAGTTTTTATGCCGATAAATTTAACGGCAGACGAACAGCCAGTGGAGAGGTGTTTTATCAAGACAGTTTAACCGCAGCGCACAAAACGCTTCCTTTTGGAAGTCGAATTCGTGTAACCAATCTTGTGAACGGAAAATCGGTTGTTGTGAAGGTAAATGATCGTGGCATGAAAGGGACAAAACGTATTGTTGATTTAAGCAAAGCCGCTGCGCGCGAAATTGGAATTGTTGCGGCGGGTATCGCAAAGGTTCGTGTAGAAGTACTTCCTTAGGCGTGTGCTTGGTAACCAACAGGTTCAGACCGCTGAAGAAGCAGCGTCATTTCGCGTCCAATTTGTTCTTGATCATTTAAGGTTAATAAATCAGTTCCTGCTGTAACCAGCCATAGATTTGCTGATTTGCGAAAAATTTGAACAATAAGACCAAATTTGTCTAAAAAGAGCTTCTCGAAGCGATAAACGGTCATTGTGCCATCAAAATTGAATTTTCCATAAAAATCCTCCTTTTGAGAGATTTCCATGGCTAACAGGCGCGAACCATTAATGCGCTCATCGATTGTTAAACGACGCTCTCCCTGGTAATCTTTGTAAAAGGCCAGTTTTAAGTGTGGAAAGTTACGGTTAAATTCATCCCGGATCTTGTCCAGAAACGTTGCAGGTGTGATGATGAGTTCCATATGCGTTATTTTTTTTGTATATACAATGATAGGTATAAATACCTATACGAAGCAATAGAAAAAATTAAAAAATTAATATATAGTTAAAATTATTTCTGTATAGCGTTATTAATAGTCTAAAAATGGGTTTTGATTAGGGGGTAATCCAAAGAGACGCTTTGAGCACCAGTGCCCAATTTCGAGCCGTTAGCTGGGGCGTCTGGTAATTGTTCGTGAAGACTAGAAAGATATCGCTCATGGGTTTGAAGCGCCATTGAAGCCGCGCAAAAACATTCATGTTGCTGTTCTGATCATTGTATTGCACAACCGAGCTTAAAAACAAACTTCGGCTAAAACTTAAATCAAGCGAAGGTCCTATGAGATTGAGTGTGGCGGATCCAAAATCACTTCCCAGGTTCAAGGCATCGCGCGAATAATTGACTCCCAGTATGGCATACGGTGGCAATCGGAATTGCAAATTACCGTTCACACTTTGCTTTGTTCCCGTGTAAAATCCACCATAGGAAATAGCGCCCGATACATTGACCTTCTTCCGTACATCGGTTCTTCCGTAAACCGAGTACTCGCCAAATGCGTAGTTTGTTGCCGGTAAAGGTGTTAAGCCTGTAAACGTAACATCCAGCGGGAATACCAGCCGAATTCGGTTTAATGTGTAATTCGCTCCCAGGTAAGCAGAATTGGTGTAATTCACCTGGATATTCGCATTGTATGTCTGTTCGGTATTTTGGAAAACCGAATCGGCGTACATTGATGCGTACAAGTTGTACTCAATTCTGTTTACGGAACTTCCGGTTAGATATTGTCGGTAAGCAATCTCGGGTTCTAGCCGCCAATAGGTCATCGGTACAACAAGGTTGTTTTCACCAAGCTGCTCGCGTCGGGGAACAAAGCCGGTTTCTGCTTTATAGTTTTTTCCAACGTATTCGTGGTTCCACATCAAAGACCAATTGGCGTCATCGTAGCGCAGAAAGCTGGCGTGTGCATAGTCTTCCCTACGGTTTCCACCCGGATTAAAGCTCTTGTGAAAAAAGGCAATTCCGTTCCACTTCCCGTTCCGGCTCGCCAATTTGTAATCGAGGCCGGCAACACGGTTAAAGGATGTTGCGAGCAAGCCCGATTTACCTGTTTCCTGTCGGTTTACAAAGATTCCTCCGATGTTTGACCTGCCGTTTACCTGCCGCTGAAAGCATGCTACGGTGAAATTTTCGGGTGCAATTTCATCGCCTTGTCCGCCGGTTTGAACATTCATGAATCCAATGCGCCAGTTCTGATCGAGTTTGCCGCTTAGACGGGCTCCAAATTGAATAGGAACCCTTTGTCCGTTGCGTAATCCAATCTGACGTGAGAAAAACGGACGAATTTTGGAAAATCCAAACTGACCAAACAAATCGCTGTTTTCGAGAAAAAACTGCCGCCGCTCAGGGAAAAACAAACTGAATCGGGTGAGGTTCGTAACTTGCCTGTCGACATCGGCCTGCGAAAAGTCGGGGTTTATCGTTACATCTAGATTGAGCGATGAACTTACTGCGATTTTGGCATCACCGCCTGCCGTAAGGCGTTGTTTCACATCTTCATCGGCTTCTTGATTCTGATTCACTTCCGCAACGCCATACGGAATAAGTGAATAATTCAGGCCTGCTTGAGGTGCCGGGTTATCCCAAAATAATTTGCCCGTAAATGCCAAGGATGTTAAACTAAAGGTTCGCGGTATCGGATTCCAGCATGAGATTTCGTTGTTGCGCAAATCAATTCGGGCAAGATTGAGGCCCCAGGTGTTCGCATTCGGATTAAACCGAATCGATTTGAACGGAATTGCGATTTCGGCCGACCATCCTGTCTTTGTGCGTTCTACAGCCGAGTACCAGCGATTGTCCCAATTGTTTGTTTGTCCGTAAGTTCCTCCACCTGTTATAAGTCCTTCCGATTGTACATTGTATGGACTAACTAAAAAGCTAAATCCGTTGTATTGGTCGTTAAATGGGTCGAGAATAACCTGTATGCCATCGTTAAGTTCCTCATCGAAATCGCGACGTAATGTCTGACTTACATAGGTGCTTAGCGTATCACGGTTGTTGCACGAAATCGCGATGTATAGGAATGCGGCATCATAACACAATTTAAACGTGGTTTGCGAAACGGCCAGCGATGAATCGAATGGGAAAGTTTGTTTGAATTCACCACCTGTTTCGGTATTCTGCCACCCTTGATCGTTGATGTTTCCGTCGATGCGAATCGTTGCAGCAGTCTTGGCAATACGGTACGATTTAATGCGCGTTTCAGACGCTTTTATAGTGCCCGAAATGAGCAATAGACTTAACAGGGCTGCGCTTAGCCGCATCATTGGTTCCCCGATACGTCTTCGTAGGTGTAAATCTCAAGTTCGGCCGGACAATCGCCTTCGGCAAAAGAGCAAATGTAGGAATGCAAAGACTCGTAAATCCGCTTTTCGGAATAAGGCGATACCTTCAATGCATCCATCGACCAATAGGTGGTTTCGATGAAAGGCTTCGACATGGGCGGGCGAAATACATAACGCTTCACGCCATCGGGCAGGCGCTCAGCAAGTTGCTCGGTTACGTAAATCTTACCATAATACGATTTGCCCGAATACGCATTGAAACTTTGCATCCGGTCGTAAAGACCTGCAAAACTTAAAACGGGGATAATGCAATACACTACAAGTACAACCTGATGAAACCGCAGTGGAGACCAGAAAATTGTTTTCGTGTTGAATTCTGCATCCACAAAAAGTAGATAGGTAAAGAAACCGAGTGTCAAATTATATGGCAAAATAGCAGCATTCCAATCGTTGCCCATCGGGCTTAATGCATAAAACAGGAAAAACTGAATAAGGATACCAAGGTAGGCCGCTATGTTACGTGTAGGTTTAAAGAGTAATCCAATTCCTGCAAACAAACTCAAGAACGGAAAAACATATCCACCACCGAGAATGTATTCTTCCATTGCAGCCGGAAATTTTTCGGCCAGTGGAGCAGCCATCCAGGGGAAAATACTCTGAATGAATACCATATTCAACTGCTGAATCCCACTCCATATATAAAATGCAACCATCATCAACCGAAAAGCCTGAAGGAGGTTATCGGTGCGTGCCGGATAAAAAAGGAGGCCGATAAGCATGATGAGATAGTGCATGTTGTAGGGCTGCCAGCGCATCTGATCGCCTAGCATGAGAAACACGAACATGCCAATAAGAGCGAATTTTGTGTTTCGGTTCTCGAGGTAAATGATTTGGTAGATAACAAGAACCATCAGCACGCTGTATAAAATATAATCCAGCGGCGAGGGCATCGATGGAATTCCTTCAAACAACGGTACTATCGGGAAATTCCGTTCGGTCATCCATACCTTACTCGACAGAAGGAGGGTTCCTAAAACACCCATCAATGCAATGCGAAAGGTCCATTGCAGACGCGAAAGATTGTTTTCAATCATGTTTGTAGCTTGTGATACACAAATGTACTATTCTCTTTTGTAAAAATCTTACTCGGTAAAATTGAAATTTACATTTCAAAAGGGAATCTTAATCCGTATGTTTTACCTTTGAAGCATGCATATATTGCTTGTTGCTGCTACAGAGTCTGAAATTGAGCCCTTCTCGGCGATGCTCGAAAAATTCAATACAGTAGCACCGTATAAAGTAGAAATTTTCACAACTGGTGTCGGGATACCCGCTACGATACTAAAACTTTCTCAAAAACTTGGAAGGCAACACTTTGATTTGATATTTAATGTTGGAATAGCGGGAGCTATTGCAGATAACTTAATTATTCCGTCGTTAGTGTGGGTTGCTCAGGATGAATTTTACGAATTGGGGGCAGAGGATCACGACGAATTTATTTCTGTTTTTGATCTCGGAATTGCCGATAAAAATGATTTCCCGTTTCGAGATGGTGTATTACAAGGTCATGATTTGCCCCATTTTTTAAGAACTTCTGCTATAAAAGAATTAAATGGAATTACCGTGATCCGCGTGCACGGTAATGCAGAATCGATTGCCCGGCTCAAACGACTAAAACAAGACGCCGCTGTTGAGACGATGGAAGGCGCTGCAGT
>CANMGM010000197.1 GCA_947497195.1 Bacteroidota bacterium | reverse complement strand
TGAAGAAGCAGGAAATCGCGCTGATGTTGCTGTAATCATCCTGAAGAGTGGGGGTGAGCGCACGTTTTGCGCGGGAGCAAGTTTTCGTGAGCTTATTACCATCAACGATGCCGAAACCGGCAAACGTTTTTTCTCAGGTTTTGCACATGTTATTAACGCGATGCGCAAATGTCCGAAGTTTATTATCGGACGAATTCAGGGCAAAGCAGTTGGTGGCGGAGTAGGGCTGGCTGCTGCCACCGATTATTGTTTTGCGACCCGATTTGCTGCCATAAAATTAAGTGAACTCAATGTGGGTATCGGACCCTTTGTGGTAAGTCCGGCCATTGAGCGCAAAATCGGTGTTTCGGCACTTTCGCAGATTGCCATTGACGCCAATGCATTTTACGAAGCCGATTGGGCCTGTGCCAAAGGTTTGTATGCCAAGGTGTATGAAGATGCTGGCTTGATGGATGAGGCTATATTGGCATTTGCAAAGCACTTGTGCACGTATAATCCCGAAGCAATGCGCGAAATGAAACAAGTATTCTGGCAGGATACAGCGCATTGGGATCAACTACTGATTGAGCGAGCAGCAATTTCTGGACGTTTGGTATTGTCTGAATTCACGCGCAAAACCCTCGAGAAGTTCAAAACAACAGCCTGAGGCATGGTTTATTCGTTTAAGGGATTTATTCCCGTAATCCACGAAAGTAGTTTCGTTCATCCCCAAGCTGCCGTTACCGGTAATGTGATCATCGGCAAAGATTGTTACATCGGTCCGGGTGCTGCAATTCGGGGCGACTGGGGTGCGATTATACTCGAAGATGGTTGCAATGTGCAGGAAAATTGCACCGTGCATATGTTCCCCGGCAAAACTATTGTATTGAAGGCGGGCGCTCATATTGGGCATGGCGCAATAATTCATGGTGCAAACATTGGTAAAAACTGTTTGGTAGGAATGAATGCCGTGCTGATGGACGATGCCGATCTCGGAGATGAATCAATAGTTGGTGCCTTAGCATTTGTAAAAGCGGGCATGAAAATACCTCCGCGAAGCCTCCTGGTGGGCAATCCTGCCGAAATAATTCGAACTGTGTCTGATGAAATGCTCGATTGGAAAACCAAAGGAACTCAACTGTATCAGAAACTACCCGCCGATTGTTTTGAATCGTTAACAGCTGTTGAACCACTGCGCGAATTGCCTTTAAATAGACCTTCACAAGAAGAGTTATACCAAACTTTGAAGGAGTTTCTTGGGAATCAGGGGTAAAATATTTATCACCGTTGGTTCCATCGACTCTTCAGTTGTTTAATTCTTAGTAAACTTGCAAGCGAAAAATCGTTTTTCCCAGACGGTTTAAACTCAATACTCCATTCATGATTCACGTTCCTGCACAGTCAATCTCTGTTAAAAAAGTTGAGCAGTCTCGCGTTAGCACGGTCGATATAAATGCTGCTACCATGGGGATTCATTTTACCGATCATATGTTCGTTTGCGACTATGAAAACGGTCAATGGAGCAATCCCCGCATTGAGCAGCTTGCACCGATTGCGACGCATCCATCGGCAATGGCCCTGCATTATGGACAGGCTATTTTTGAAGGGTTAAAAGCTACGATGGGAAAAAATGGTCCTGTTTTGTTTCGGCCACAGATGAATGCGCAACGCTTGAATGAAAGTGCGCAGCGACTTGGTATGCCCGATTTTCCGGAGGACTTGTTTGTAGAGGCGTTGAAGCAGTTTGTTTGGATTGAACGCAATTGGGTGCCAACAGCTCCCGGCAGTGCGCTTTATCTGCGTCCTTTCATGTATGCCGATGAAGCTTTTACGGGAATGCGCGCAGCAACGCACTACAAGTTTATAATCTTTGCAACACCTGCCGGACCATATTTCAGCAAGCGCATTCGTTTGTATGCCGAAACAAATTACATCCGCGCTGCAGCCGGAGGAACAGGCGAGGCCAAGGCGGCGGGAAACTATGCAGCCGCTATCAAACCAACCGAATTGGCCAAAAAACACGGCTACGATCAGGTATTGTGGCTCGATGCCCGGAATTTTGAAAATATACTGGAGGTTGGCACAATGAACATTTTCTTTAAGATAGACGGTAAATTTATAACACCCAATCTCGATGGAACTGTTTTAGCAGGCGTAACGCGCAACAGTGTAATTGCCTTGCTTAAAAAGAAAGGCTTTTCGGTAACAGAACGACCGATTTCGATACACGAAATAATTGAAGCCGAAGCCAACAACACGCTCGAGGAAGCTTTTGGAACGGGTACTGCTGTTGGAATTGCCATGCTTGATGAAATCGGATACCGCGACCGAAGTATTAAATTTCCGGTCGGCAATCCGGTCGGCAATGAAATTAATATGACCTTGAATCAACTGAAAACGCAAGAAATTGCAGACGAATTTGGTTGGATAATTCAATTGCCTTAAATTAGTTCTCTAGAAAGATAATTTGCGTTTAGCGGATTTCGCCTATCAAATAGAACTAAACAATAAGATTAAATAAAGAAAGGCACTTCTGGGTGAGCGTTCTATTGTGAGCGTATTAAGGGTAAGGATAATAATTTATACACATTGAAGGTTACTGATTAGTTAATGTTATGAATCTAATTAACAGAATTAAACTCTTTATAAAACAGGTTTACCGTTTATCGCGCAACCATGAAAAACATAGCGAAATTGTTTGGTTAGACTTGAAGAAGCTGCACATTGATGCGGGTTTGAAGCATGGTGTTTATGAAAAAGATAGATACATCGAGACCATGTTTGAAATTCAGAAAGGACATGGTGCTGCTTTTTATTATATGGTTTATGAGAATTATTTTCATTGCCGTGTGAAGGTATTGGAAGATTTTCCGGAGGAATTAACTACCGATATTTTTGTGTTGGCAACACATTTTAATAATCTATTAAATCATGGTGCTGTTACGGTGAATGTCGATGACCGCTTCGTGGCTTATCACATCAAACAACATCAATTGATTTCCCTTTTACATGGTGCTGAAATGTGGCAGCAGATTAATCTTCATCAAGATACAGCATTTGACATATTTAAGGCTTTTCAGCGGCTTGTTTGCGAACAGGAGGCACCGGCAATTATAATTGCAGATTTGTTAAAACAACATCAGAAGGGAGAGCAACGAAACGAGGATGAATAAATGGACGCTTTGAAGAATTTATCTTGACGCGTCATTCCGTTCCCAAACTTCGAACCGCATATCGACGGGATTTTTTTCATCTGCTTTTCGTAATTCGGAAGCCTCAAGGCGGTATTCTTTTTCGGAAATTTCCGGGAAAAAGCGGTCGGCCTCGGGTTTCATATCAACTACTGTTCTGTAAATGCGATCTGCTTTGGTAAGACATTGTTGGTAAATATCCGCGCCGCCGGCAATAATAATTTCCTCATTGTGATTGCACATTTCAAGCGCATGGTCAAGCGAATTTGCCTTTTCAGTGCCTTCGGCCTGCCAGGATGCATTGCGTGTAACTACGATTGTGCGGCGTCCGGGTAAGGCCTTTCCAATACTTTCAAATGTGGCTCGACCCATTATCATGGTTTTGCCCAAAGTTGTTTTTTTAAAGAATTGCAAATCTGCAGGTAAGTGCCAAAGCAGGCGGTTATCTTTGCCAATGGCATTATTTGTACCGCAAGCAACAACAATAGAAATCATTATACCGCAACTTGGGCTTTAATTGCCGGATGTGGATTGTAATCGACAAGATTGAAATCTTCGTAGCGAAACGCAAATAAATCTTTGATATCGCGATTTAAGTGCATCTGAGGTAAAGGACGAATATCGCGGCTAAGTTGCAATTCGACTTGTTCGAGGTGATTGGTATACAGGTGCACATCACCAAAACTATGAATAAACTCACCCACTTGTAAATCGCACACTTGGGCAATCATCAGGGTTAACAAGGCATACGAGGCAATGTTAAACGGAACGCCAAGAAAAGTATCGGCCGAACGCTGATAGAGCTGGCAACTCAGTTTACCATCGGCCACATAGAACTGAAATAAACAATGGCATGGAGGAAGTGCCATCTGCGGAATATCCGCCGGATTCCATGCACTAACAATAAGACGTCGCGAATCGGGATTGGTCCGGATGGTATTTACCACATCACTAATTTGGTCTATAGTTGCGCCATGATGACCGGGCCAGCTACGCCACTGGTGGCCGTAAACAGGACCTAAATTGCCATCTTCGTCTGCCCATTCATCCCAAATACTAACACCATTTTCCTTAAGGTACTTAATATTCGTATCGCCTTTCAAAAACCATAGTAACTCATGTATAATGGAGCGCGTGTGAACCTTTTTGGTTGTAAGCAGCGGAAAACCTTCACTCAAATCAAAACGCATCTGATAGCCAAAGCAACTAAGTGTTCCTGTTCCTGTTCTATCTTCTTTTCTGCTGCCGTTTTTTAGAATATGGCGAAGCAAATCATGGTACTGTTGCATACGTTATTCCTGTGATTTTCAAAGATACATCAAAAGAAGATTAACGATTGGCCGATAATCAGAATTTATCAACGTGTTTTCACCCGAAGATTCGTAAGCATATCGCAATTAAGCGAACATAAAACTTAATCAGCCGTTTTTAAAGCACTGTGCATTTTAATGGCACGCAACGAGAATCGCAATCCGATAATGAGTGATCCTATAGCTCCAAAAACCAATCCGGGGTAATTGGAATTTGCCAAAAAGAAATTATAGCATGTATGCAAGGTTGCAGCCAGAATAACGCCTACAAGGGCATATCCCGCTTTGTTTTTGAAGCGCTGTAGTCCTAAAAAATATCCCGAAATTATTCCGAAGAACGCATGCGCCGGTACGGCTGTAAACATGCGCATCCAGGCTATCGACTCCGATTCTTCATTGCC
>CANMGM010000196.1 GCA_947497195.1 Bacteroidota bacterium | reverse complement strand
GACTGGTGATCGCCCGATACCGGAATGCAGGTAGGGTGAATTTGCGTGAAGCATGGATTACCGAAGAATGCGCCTTTTTTGTGCGCTTTCCAGTTCGCAGTTACATTACTTCCCATGGCGTTTGTCGAAAGGAAGAATACGTTTCCGTAACCACCTGTTGCCAACACAACAGCATGTCCGAAATGGCGCTCCAATTTACCGCTCACCAAGTTACGGGCAATAATACCGCGGGCTTTCCCATCGATAATTACCACATCCAACATTTCGTGGCGGGCAAACATTTGTACCTGCTTGCGGCCTATCTGACGGCTTAATGCCGAGTAGGCACCCAAAAGAAGCTGCTGTCCGGTTTGACCACGGGCATAAAACGTACGCGATACCTGCACACCACCAAATGAGCGATTGTCGAGCAATCCGCCGTATTCGCGGGCAAAAGGCACACCCTGCGCCACACATTGGTCGATGATCGCGGTACTCACCTCAGCCAAACGATGCACATTTGCTTCACGGCTGCGGTAGTCGCCACCTTTAATTGTATCATAAAACAAACGGTATACACTATAACCATCGTTTGAATAATTCTTTGCAGCATTAATTCCACCCTGCGCAGCAATACTGTGGGCGCGGCGCGGCGAATCTTGAAAGCAGAAGGCTTTTACTTTGTAGCCCATTTCGCCGAGTGTAGCAGCAGCAGCGGCTCCGGCCAAACCGGTACCTACTACTATTACTTCGATATTGCGTTTGTTAGCCGGATTAACCAGCGGAATTGTTGCTTTGTAGCGTGTCCATTTATCGGCCAATGGGCCCTCAGGTATTTTTGCATCCAGTTTCATGCGTTCACGGTATTAGAGGTTAAAGGGACTTTAAATAGAAGAAGATAGGCATCGCTGCGAAAAGGGCAGGGATTAATATGGAAAACACGACCATGCCGATGCCTTTAATAACAGGCATGTAGCGGTGATGGTTCAAACCAATAGACTGAAAACCACTTTGAAATCCATGGTATAAATGGAAGGCGATGGCAAACATGCTGAGCACATATAAGGCAACATACCAAAGTTGACCGAAGGCTGCCACCACGATGGTGTACATGTCTTTGTATTCTTTCGGATCGCCGTCGTAAGAGGTTGAAGGCATACTGCCGAACTTCATTTCGAACCAAAAAGACTTCATGTGGATTACGAGAAACACAAGGATGATGGTTCCTAAAATGCCCATGTTGCGTGACGACCACGTAGCCGATCCGCTTTGGTTCACTTTAGCATATCCTTGCGGACGCGCTTTGCGGTTTTGCATGCTCAACATCAAGCCATCGAACACGTGCAATAGGATGAAAGCATAGTTGACATAAGCTACGATCTTGATAAGCGGATTGTGCGTCATAAAATACGTGTACACGTTAAATGCTTGACCGCCATCGCCTGCAAACAATTGAAGATTCCCTATGAGGTGAACCACTAAAAACAGACAGAGGAAAAGGCCTGAAAGCGCCATAAGGTATTTACGCCCTAAAGACGAACGAAACAATCCCGTTGATACTGTTGCCATATTGAGTTTTATAAAATCGCTTGCAAATGTAGAGATGAGATGGCTGTATTGCAAGTTGTAAAAATTTTAAATCAGTACGTTAACATCTATTACAAAGCGAGAATGTAACAATTCTAGATGTTTCTTGTTTATTTTGAGTAAGAAAATGCATTTGAAACATTCAATATGAAGTAGATAAGCAGAACTTTGAATATAGAAGTACGGATAAGATTCGGACATTAAAATTTGAATTATGAATAAAAAATCCGTTTTCATCTTTGCTTTTGCGAAAGATGAAAACGGATCGTCAGCAACTTGTTTTTTTATACGAAAATGTAAATCAATCTTTTACGAATTTAATAGTCGATTGATTTGCCGATAAAATTCTTAAAAAATAAATTCCTGAAGGCATTTGCCCCACATCAATTAACGATTGGGGCTGAGTGAGCAAGCCTTCAGATACTTTACGACCTATGATGTCTGTTATTTCATAGGGCATTATACCAGTTTCATACTTAACCACCGTAAGGAAAGAATTAACCGGATTAGGATAAACCCTAATTAGATCATTTCTTGACGATTCATTGGCTAATTGTTCTGTTCCGGCAATGATATGCAATTGGTCATTTATCGTATGCAAAGTAGTATTCGTAATGACAGGATCATTTGAATCGAAATAAATAGCCGCTGAGTTGGTTATTTCGGTTCCGTTCAAAAGACCGTTTATCTGATTGATTGTAAAAGTAATAAACCCATGACTTTCCTCCTCATTTGAATTACTGTCGGGGAGCATAATGTTAGCAAACGTCCATTCCAATACGCGAGGACTTTTAATCTGGAACGTATAATTGTGACTAACAGGCCCCATTACGATACTAAGTATGTCGAGGTCGGTTTCTAATGTATCGCGAACAACAACATTGTACGCCTCAGCAGTCCCTGTATTTTGGAAACGTATAACGTAATTAATTTTTTGGCCAGGCAAAATGCCATGCTGCGGCCCAAAACCAAGCGGGTATCCCGTTTTGTCGTTTGGATCGAAACTGCCCACAACTGTTCCACAAAAAATATCAACTACAGGGTCTTCATCGTCGTGTGGATAGCAATTAACTACGCCGGGAGTCCAATTGGACCCTCCACAATTTTCAACAAAATCTGTTGGATGGGAATTACCCGGATGAAAAGGGTGTTGATTCGCTTTCATTATGTAGGTTTCGCCTGAACAAGCATATTGGAAAGTTCTTTGCGCACCAGCATTGAGTTTAACCGAATCAGTTTCCTGAAGACCATAATCAACAAACAGATTCACCTGTCTGAAGCAATCCATATTTCCATCGCCTATGTTTTTCACATCAAAATAAACAGAGTCTCCACTGCACCAACCCGATACATCAAGGCGCGATTGATCCCATGTCCATGTAGTACACGGATAATCTTCCTGAAATTCTCCTTCGTCGTCGAGTTCACATTCCGAAACAGGGAACAAGCGAGCTTCCATGCAAACCGTTTCATTGAGTTCATATTCGCAGCCAAAATTTACGTTGATTATAAAATTATTGCATTGTCCGGGACTTAAATTTCCTACATCAAAACGATACATAAATGATCCTAAATCCTGATAAGGCAAGGTTGCGCTTTCTATGAACATAAATGAGTCGAGCGCAACTTCAACATAGCCATTCTGAATGATGTCGGTGCCCGAAGGAAGGTTGCAGGCATTGACATAGATTGGCCAAGAATGTTCTGAACACCGACGTATGGTTGGGCAAAAAATGGTGATATCGGGCTGCGGACATGGCGACGTAGAATACAGTCCGAACTCAGGAAGCGTTTGAATGACGCCCCCTTGAACATTAAAATCGATCGTCTCGGGACAATCGGTAGTCCAGGGACTATTATTGGACCCTAAGGTAACTTGGTGCGGCCCATCGGCCAATTCAAGCCCACAAAGATATACATCTCCTACATTATCTGTTAAAACATAAATTTCTTCTGGCTCAATAACTAGTTGGTGTTGAGAAATATAAGATGAATATTCCCCCACATCACGCACACAACTCTGATTATAATCCGGAAAAACTCTCACAGAAGGAGAACAAAACTCATTAGGATTGCCATACAAAGCGATCACCTCTGCCTCTGTCAAAGCACGGTCCCAAATTCCAATATCATCGATAATACCACTGAAATAACTGCCCGGACCAGAGGGTATGTTTGATCTTCCAAAAGTGAGGGGCAAATTATTGGTAATTGGGGTAACTGTATTCACAGGATCATTGCCAGCATTGGTAAACCAATCCTGCTCCATAAAAAGAATTCCATTACGATAAACTTTGGCACCAGATGTATCAACAATAAAAACAAAATGATACCACTGATTATTGAATACGCTGTCAATTGGGAATGGGAATGGATTGCAATAGGTTTGAAAGATTCCATTACATGTGCCTCTAAAATAAGCATATTCGAACGTTTCTGGGTAATTTCCTCCATTCATGTCGAATACTTGAATGTTGTATCCATCCCAAGTTGAACAACAATATTTATTAATTATCTGGCCCCCATCAATATCTCCTGCCGACTTTATCCAATAACTAAAGGATATGGGCATAGTGTTAAAATCCTGGTGGTGTGGCACTTCAATATAACTGCTGGCGCCGTTAAAAAAGAAAGCCCGATCACTAAGTCCAAAACGGTCTGTTGCAGGAACAACCTGGAACTCATTTCCATCATGGTTATTGGGCGATAAGTCATATGCTGTTCCGTTAAACGGCCACCAACCAACCAAGCCATTGGAAGGAACATTGGAGGGCAACGTTTGAGCACTAGCGGATTTTATTAGTAAAAATACCGAAAAAACTAAAATGTGTAGAAGTTTGATTTTCATATGTTTATATTTATTTATACAAATGTAGTATTTTGCTTAAAACATATGCGATTGGAACAATTAAGTTTTTAACAAGTCCAATTCATAAAACAAAGAATAATTCATCTGGATGCTGATCTAGTTGCTTTGTAAGTTGTTCGTGTCTGATAAGGTAATTGTAAGCCCTACCAAACTGCCTATAAAAATTGATTAGGTTTGCTGAATGCAAGTACTCAGGCAACATGCCGATGAAATCCTCAGGCGCTACAAAGGCGAAACACCGTTATCGGGATTTATAAATTCCTATTTCAAGCAATATCCTATTTTGGGCAGCAAAGACCGTAAAATCATTGCCGAACGGGTGTATACCTTTTACCGAATAAGCAAGCTGGTAGCGGATTTGAACGAAGAAGAAAAAAATCTGTGCCTAGATGCGTTTATGGCAGAACGGCTTGCAGACAAACTGCTCAAAAACGCTTTGAAGAATAGCAGCTGGACCGAAAACGGACAGTCTAT
>CANMGM010000195.1 GCA_947497195.1 Bacteroidota bacterium | reverse complement strand
GTGAAAGTGGAAAGGTGAAAGTGGAAAGGTGAAAGTGGAAAGGTGAAAGTTGAAAGGGGAAAGTAGAAAGTGGAAAGGTGAAAGTAGAAAGGGTAAAGTCAGAGAAGTGAGCACATTTTTGCTTTTGAGCCTAAGTTCTGAGCGCCTAAAAACTCGGGCTTCAGTCCGGGGACAACAGGCCCCCCAAACAAAAAAGGCCTGCATCGATGCAAGCCTTTTTTTCTGGTGGTCCTGAAGGGAGTCGAACCCCTAACCTCCTGATCCGTAGTCAGGTGCTCTATCCAATTAAGCTACAGAACCAATCCTTTTCTCTGTTAAGAGGGCGCAAATATAGAAAATTATACGCTCGGTCTGAATGAACGCTAAAATTTTCTTTATGCCGGTACATGTACCGTTGCCAGATACCGCTCTGCATCCAATGCTGCCATGCATCCTGAGCCCGCTGCCGTAACAGCCTGCCGGTAAACATGGTCCTGCACATCACCACAGGCAAACACGCCTTTCACATTGGTCTTTGATGTGCCCGGAATGGTCTGAATGTATCCGTTCTCGTCCATATCGAGCCAGCCTTTGAAAATGCCTGAGTTTGGCGTGTGACCAATGGCTACGAAAAATCCGGTAATGGTTTTCGAAAATTCCTCACCTGTCTTTAAATTCTTAAATCGCGCTCCTGTAACGGCTTGTCCGCCTTCGATTTCCAAGGTCTCAGTACTCCAAAGCATCTCGATGTTCGGCGTGTTCAATACACGATGCTGCATGGCCTTCGATGCACGAAGCTCATCGCGGCGCACAATCATGTATACTTTGTTACACAATTTCGCGAGGTAACTTGCTTCTTCTGCTGCCGTATCGCCTCCTCCCACGATGGCTACGTCCTGCCCGCGGAAGAAAAATCCATCACACACAGCACAGGCCGAAACACCAAACCCGTTTAAACGTTGCTCGCTTTCCAAGCCCAGCCATTTAGCCGATGCTCCGGTGGCAATTACCACGGTTTGAGCTTCAATAAGCTTCGTTTCGTCGATCCATACTTTATGCACACTGCCCGAAAAATCAACTTTCGTAGCCATTCCGAAACGCACATCGGTGCCAAATCGCTTGGCTTGCGCTTCTAGATCTTCCATCATTTTCGGACCATGTGTGCCATTCGGATAGCCTGGGAAATTATCCACTTCGGTGGTTATCGTTAACTGCCCCCCGGGCTGCATGCCGGTGTATAAAATGGGTTTCATATCGGCGCGCGCTGCGTAAATAGCTGCGGTGTATCCCGCCGGACCCGATCCGATGATCAAACAATCGGTGTATTCTGTTGTAGCTTCCATACGTTTAGTTTATTGCAATTAAGGTGTCTGCAAAATAGGATTGACCGCACCAGACGCCCAATCCACCAACAATATTACTTTTAATAAGTGATGGCGCCGAGAACGGATTCCCATTGCCGCCTTGCGCGGCTTCAAAGGTATTGTAGAAATCAAATTCGCGCATACCGATGCTGCAAAATTTTATAAAAATGGTGTCGCCTGGTCGGTAAAAGAAATTTTCACCAACAAATGTATCCTGCACGCCAAATGGCTTGGTCGATTGTCCGGTAAAAAACGTAACCATGCGGCCATTTATGAACTCATCGCTTGCAATCTGACCACGAACGGGGAAATGTTGCGGTTCGCTGTTGCGCTTCGAATACAAACGGTAGGCATTGCCAAATGTATCGGGATCTGTATATTGAATATAGGCAAGTCTTTCTGAATCGGCGTCTGCATCAAACACATTGATTCCAAAATATAGGCTATCGACCGGAACAGGCGGTGGAATCATCGTAACAGATGTTGCCGTTTGTCCCAATGCTTTTACCGTTAAAGTATAGCTCTTTCCAACTTCGCCTGTAATATTGCTGCTGGTGTAGTAGGCAAACGGATATTCGAATGGATTGATGATAAAATCGAGCGTGTCGCTAATGCTTCCATCGCTTACAATCACTACCGCATCGCGAATCAAAAACGTATCGAGCAGCGAAATTACATCGGCCGGAAAATCGGCGAAAAATCCGCGGTTTTTCGAAACCAACACCCGTGGTGCCGAACCGGCTTCTATTATTCCCTCCACCACGATTGATGCTCCGCTTCCTTCCAGTTCGATTTCGATTTCGCGCTCACAGGAAGGAAATACCATCCAGGCCGCAAAAAGCCATATGAATATTTTTAGAATGCGCATTTAGAAACTAATGTTATAGGTTGCCGATGGAATAATCGGGAATAATGAGACCATTTTCGCTGTATTCTTGAATGAGCCCTGACTCAAATCGCCTTCAGGATCGATGTAGATAAAGAAAGGATTCAAACGCGAATACACGTTGTAAACCGAGAAATTCCAACTTGCCTGGTATTTCTTATTTTTCTTGCCATACCAGGTTGCCGAAATATCCCAACGGTGGTAGGCCGGCATGCGGTAATTGTTGCGTTCGCCGTATTGAAACACCGGTTGGCCTTCGAAATAATAGATGTTCGTGGGCAACCACATCAAGCTTCCCGTGGCATACACGAATACAGTTCCGAACGACCAGCGGTCATTTAAATCGTAACTCAATACCACCGATAGGTCGTGACGCCTGTCGTAGCGGGCATAATAGGTTTTACCTTGGTTCAATTCCGGAAAGGTGCGGTTGGTCCACGAAAGCGTGTAGCCAATCCATCCCGAGAGTTTACCATAGGTTTTCTTCAGGAAAAATTCTGCACCATAGGCTTGGCCAGACCCGAAGGTGAGAAAATTGTCGACATTGTCGAGCACGCCGTTCGAAGGAAGCGTTCCGTCTTTAAACTCGACCTGATTCTCCATTTCCTTGTAGTACACTTCGACCGAACTTTCCCAGGTGTTTTTAAACAGGTTGCGGTAATACCCCAGCGAATACTGGATGCCAAACTGTGGACGAACAAGTGATGTAGAGGGGAACCACAAATCGGTGGGCAGGCTTTGGTTTGCCAGAGATGTGATATGCACATACTGGTAGTTCTGCGTGTATGAAGCTTTGAGCGACGATTTCTCGCTTAAATTGTAGCGCATCATCAAACGGGGTTCAATGTTCGGATAGGTTTTAATCGGATCGCCTGAGCCGTAAACAATGCTGTCGGTCGTTACACCGGTTTCGTTCTTCAGGTAGCGCGTAAACGGCCCCACATGGCTAAACATCGATCCGCGCACACCAAGGTGAACACGTAATTTGTCGGTGATGTCGTAATCGTCGGATGCGTAAACAGCTGCCTCGTGCGCGTAAATGCGCTCTGGCGGACCGAAGTTAAATTCTTCGCCCACCAACTCACCGCTGGCATTGTTGGGTGTGAACCGATGAAAAATGTAGTTGGCGCCGAATTTTAACGTATGCCTAAAGGATGGATACCAGGTAAAATCGGTCTTGGCGTTGTAATCGCGAATGCCCGAATATACCTTGAACTTGAAGGCAGTTTGCGAAACGCTCGATTCGAAATTGTAATCGGAGAAAATGAGCGAAGTGTTTAGGAAAAGTTTATTTGAAAACAGGTGATTCCAGCGTGCGGTTACTGTAGCATTGCCCCAGGGGATGCGAATATCGAAACCGCTGTTGGTGCTTTTGAACGTAAATACATCGCGGCCAAAATAACCGGAAAGAAATAGGCGGTCTTTGTCTGAAAGACGGTAGTTGACCTTGGTGTTTAAGTCGTAGAAGTAATAACCCGATCCCTTTGTGGGTGAGGTCGATTTTACGAAAGGGTTAATCAAAACATCGATATAGGTGCGGCGTGCAGAAACGATGAATGATGCTGTGTCTTTCTTGATGGGGCCCTGAACAGTGAGTCGCGAAGAAATCAATCCCAATCCACCATCAACCTGCAGTTTCTTGAAATTCCCTTCCTTCATGCCAATATCGAGCACCGAAGCCAGGCGTCCGCCGTATTGCGCCGGCATGCCTCCTTTGTGTAAATCGACCGTCTTAACGGCATCCGAATTAAACACCGAGAAGAACCCGAGCAAATGCGCCGCATTGTAAACAACAGCTTCATCGAGCAATACCAAATTCTGATCGGGCCCACCGCCGCGCACATACAAACCTGTATTGCCTTCTCCGGCATTTTTTACACCCGGAATGAGCTGCACAATTTTCACCAGATCGACCTCGCCAAAGAATGCCGGTAGCTTTTTCATTTCCTCTACCGACACTTCTACACGCCCCATGTCGGTTGATTGTAGATTATTGCCGATGCGCGTATCGGTGATTTCCACTTCCTTGGCCTGAATGGATTTTGGGGCCAAGTTGATATTGATACGTTGGTCGGCTTTCAGATTCACTTTCTGGGTGAATTCCTGAAATCCGAGATAAGAAACAGAAACTGTGTAGCTGCCTTCTAATAGGCTAAGCGAATAAAAACCGTAGGTGTTGGTGGATGCGCCCTGTTTGGTTTCGAGCACCACAACGTTGGCCGATGGAAGCGATTCGCCGGTTTCGGAATCTTTAACGAAACCGCTCAAAGTGAATTTTTTCTGGGCCTGAATTGCTCCGGCTGATAAAAGGAAGAGGCTGAATACTATCAGTCGAAACATGAATAACTTAGTAAGAATTGGTAGCTAGTAATACGAGTGTGCAGGCTTGTTCGGTATGTATGCCGGCGGCACGGGCCTTATCTTCAAATGCGGCATTTTCGGTACCCGGATTAAAAATAATGCGTCGCGGATGAAGGTTGATGAGCGGATCGATAAGTTCGGCCTGCCGTTCGGGACCCACATACAAAGTAATGGTATCGATTTCAGTTTGAACTGGGAGTGTATGTTGAATTTCTACGCCCGAAATTGATCCGGTACGCGGACCAAAAGCATAAACAGCGTGGTTGTGTGCTTTTAGCTGCGTAATTGCCTTGTAGGCATAGCGTTCAGGATTTGGACTTGCGCCTACAACTAAGGTAATTGGGTTGATAGAAGAATT
>CANMGM010000194.1 GCA_947497195.1 Bacteroidota bacterium | reverse complement strand
TTAGCGGCGGTACATTTAAGCCCGAGCATTTTGCCAGCATCATTCGTTTCCGCGAATTATATCCCGATACGCCGCTCACCATCGACGGTGGCGTAAATCACGAAGTGGCAGCTGTTCTGCGCTTGATGGGCATCGATACCATCGTTTCGGGTTCGTATTTGTTCAAAGGAAATTCAATTGCCGAGTCGGTTTCGAGCCTAAAGGCGTACGATGGAATTCCCTGGATGCTGAAGGATGTGATGGTTCCGGGCACCGAACTATTTCACGACGAATCCCGAGATTTTGGCGTATTGCCTCGCTCGTGGCATGTGAGTATAAATGGATCTTTGGAAGAAGTTACACAGCATCCCGCTTGGGAACAGCAATGTGCGCAGGTGATGCGTTTTAGGGAAAGTGCTGGAATGGGCATTTTTGCCGATGAATCAACTCCACTTTCCGAACTTCGCAGCGCGGTTCAGGCTCATAGTTTTTTACCGCGATACGTTTTTGCAATCAATAACGAAAGGGCCATCAGCGGTTCTTTCTTCATCGAAAATACACAGGCATGATAGTACATCTCGATTTAGGAATTTCAGACGAAAAAGCACAGGAACTCGCAATGGCGCATCAGGCCATCTGGTTCAAAGGCAATGACGATTTAGTGTTTGTTTTGCCTTCGGCCGTTAAATCCCTGCCGCCGGCACTCGAACCGCTGGCGAAGCATTTTTGGGTGAGCGATTCGGATATGCAGCTTGCATCGCGTCAGTACCGCAACGAAACACGCACGGTTTCCTGGGGCAATACCACCATCGGAGGTTCGTCGAACAATACAGTAATTATTGCAGGCCCCTGTTCGGCAGAGTCGGCAGAGCAGCTCGATCAATCGGCACAACTGCTCACTGGGCTTGGAATTCGGAACATCCGCGCAGGTGCATTCAAGCCGCGTACATCGCCTTACACATTTCAGGGCTTGGGCCTCGAAGGATTAAAAATGCTGGCAAAAGTGCGCGAGCAATACGGCTTAACAGTCGTAACCGAAGTGCGCGATGCCACACAACTCGAAGAGATAATCGAATACGCCGATGTGATTCAGATTGGTGCAAAATCGATGTACGACCACGGTATTTTGCGCCGTTGCGGCAAGACCAACAAACCGGTGTTGCTCAAACGCGGATTTGGAACCACGCTGCAGGAATTTGTGCAGTGTGCCGAGTTTATCCTTTCGGGCGGTAATGAGAATGTGTTGCTCTGCGAACGCGGCATCCGTACCTTCGAAACCAAGACACGCTTTACACTCGATTTGTGTGGTGCTGCTTACCTAAAACAACATACGAATTTGCCTGTAATTCTCGATCCGAGCCACGCAATGGGCTATGCCTACGGCGTTCCCGATTTGTCGCGGGCCTGCATGGCAATGGGCGTTGATGGTTTGTTGATCGAAGTACATCCCACTCCGCAAAAAGCACTTTCGGATGCATCGCAACAACTCGATCATGCGCAGTTTACCGAGTTGATGGCATCGCTTCGTCCGATTGCTGCAGCCATAAACAGAACCATCATCTAACGTGAATTATTTCTCAAAAAATATCGCCTTTCTGAAAGCCCGGTTGGATAGTTCATTTCCGACCAATCGGCTGAATGAAATCTGCGCAGGTGCGCCATGCACGGCCGATGAATTTGCAAAACTCGGGATGCAGAGTGGTTATCCGCTAGAGCGCCTGTTCAATGAAGATCTGGAACTAAGTGCACAGATTCGGGGAACGATTAAGTTTGTGGTGTTTGATGTGGATGGCGTATTGACCGATGCGGGCATGTATTACACCGAAAGCGGCGATGAATTCAAACGATTCAATGCACGCGATGGTTTGGCGATAAAAGCTTTGCCGAAATTTGGCATTCAAACGGGAATTATCAGCCACGGCATCAACGAAAATCTGATTCGGCGTCGCGCAGCTTTACTTAACATAGAGCGCGTGTATTGCGGCGCGCAACCCAAGTTCGAGATACTTTCTGCCTGGTGCAGCGAAATGGGGATTGCATTGAGCGAAGTGGCTTACATTGGCGACGATGTAAACGATTTACCCTTATTCGACCACTGCGGATTTACAGCAACTCCGGCCGATGCATTGCCGGCGGTGAAAAAACTGGCGCATGTGGTGTTGCAAAACAAGGGTGGATTTGGTTGTGTACGTGAGTGGATTGATGGATACATCTTGTCGGAACCTTTGAAATAGGTTAGAATTTAGATCATTTCACAGCTTTAAATTTTGAGCAGTATTTCGTAAGTTTGAACGTATAAACAGGCATACAATGACGGCGATTGAATTGAAAAAACTTCTTGTACATAGGATAGCTGAGATTAACGACATTTCGTTCCTTAAGGCCATTAAAACTATTCTTGATTCAAAAACTGAAACAGAGGTGCTAGTGCTTTCAGCTGAACAAAAAGCTGAGATTCTAAAATCCAAGAATGAAATAGAAAAAGGACTATTTATTGATCAGGAGAAACTTGATAAAGAGATTTCAAAATGGGCAAGCGTAGGATAATTTGGTCCGAAAATGCGAATAAAAAACTCTTTGAAATTTTGGAATATTATGCTCAAAGAAATAAAAGCAAAATATACTCCATTAAACTTTATAACAGAATTAGGAATGAATTACTTTTGCTGGCGAAACAGCCTGAAATTGGCATAAAAACCGAGATTGAAGATGTTAGGGGACTCATTGTTGACGACTACTTGCTTTTCTATGAATTTGATGGAAAAAGTATAATTGTTCACACGCTTTGGGATTGTCGTCAGAATCCCGAAGATTTAAAAATTAAGTAGCAATAAGTGCTAAAAATCGAGAATAGTCTCGCAACCAGTTCGCAAACGAACAATCCGAAAACGTATCACACACATGAAAATCGATAACGATATAGTATTGCGCGCAGCTCGCGGCGAAGTAACAGAACGCAGTCCGGTTTGGTTGATGCGACAAGCCGGCCGTATTTTACCCGAATACCGTGCAGTACGTGCCCAACTTTCGGGCTTCATCGAATTGGTAGAAACGCCCGATTTAGCTGCGGAGGTTACCATCCAACCGGTTGATATTCTCGATGTGGATGCAGCGATTATCTTTTCCGATATCCTCGTGATTCCCCAGGCCATGGGCTGCCCTTATCAAATGATCGAAAGTAAGGGGCCGATTTTTCCGAAAACCATCCGCAATGCTTCCGATTTGGCAAGCATTCATGTTGCCGATCCTGGCAAGGATTTGAAATTTGTTACCGATGCCATCCGCATTACCAAGCAACGTCTCAATGGACGTGTTCCGCTCATCGGCTTTGCCGGTGCACCCTGGACAATCTTTGCGTATATGACTGAAGGTTCGGGATCGAAAACCTTCTCGGTGGCACGTAAAATCTTGTACACCGACAAAGCATTTTCGCATCAATTGCTCGATCGCATTACTGAATCTACGATTGCGTATCTAAAGGCGCAGATCGAAGCCGGTGCCGACATGGTGCAGCTGTTCGATTCGTGGGCTGGAATTTTAGGGCCCGAGCAGTATGCCGAGTTTTCGCTGCGCTATATCGAGCGTATTTGCGACGCCATTACCGAAGTTCCGGTTACGGTATTTGCGAAAGGAGCATTTTTCGCGCTTCCAGCTATGCGCAATCTGAATTGCCGCACGGTGGGACTCGACTGGCATACCGATATCCGCACTGCGCGTGAGCAGATTGGACCTGGGAAAACACTTCAGGGCAATGCCGATCCGTGCATGCTGTATGCATCGCCCGAAGAAATTACCCGAAACGTGGCATCGATGCTAGAGGCATTTAGCGGAACGCCGCACATCGCAAATCTGGGTCACGGGCTCTATCCCGATACCGACCCCGAGCATGTGAAGCATTTTATCCGCGAGGTGAAGGCATATAAACACAGGGTATAAATTCGTATATCTTTACGCCGTGAGTGCAGCACATTCAGATAGCCTGGTAATTATTCCGACCTACAACGAGATTGAGAACGTTGAGCGGATGATTCGCACCGTGATGGCGCTGCCGGAGCCGTTCGAAATTCTGTTTGTAGACGATGGCTCGCCCGATGGAACGGCTGCGAAGATTAAGGAATTACAGGATGAATTTGTGGGACGCATTCATTTGCTGGAGCGTAAAGGAAAATTGGGATTGGGTACGGCCTACATTGCCGGATTTCGTTGGGCGATCGAAAAGAAGTATGCTTACATTTTCGAGATGGACTGCGATTTCTCGCACAATCCCGAAGATTTGATACGTTTGCGTACAGCCTGTGCAGAAGGAGCCGCTGATGTGGCGATTGGTTCGCGCTACATTACCGGTGTAAATGTGGTAAACTGGCCCATGAAGCGGGTTTTAATGTCGTATTACGCATCGGCGTATGTTCGGATGATTACCGGCATGAACATTCGCGATACGACGGCAGGATTTAAATGCTACCGTCGAGACGTGCTTGAAACGATAGAGCTCGATAAAATTAAATTCATGGGCTATGCCTTCCAGATTGAAATGAAGTTCACCGCCTGGAAATGTGGGTACAATTTGGTTGAGGTGCCGATTATATTTTACGACCGCACGCTGGGCACATCGAAGATGTCGGGTAAGATTTTCCGGGAAGCTATTTTTGGGGTTATCGAGATGAAGGTGAAGAGTTGGTTTCGGAACTTTCCAAAGAAAAGTTAGTCCTTGAAGCTATACCGCTTTGCAATTCAAGGATTGAAGAAATACGCCTAGATTCCTTCAAACTCTGCATGAATTCCATTTTAACCCAGAATATGCATTAGGAAATCTATTCCGAGGCTAACCTACTTCAAATCAGGATCCGCCGGGGGCGGAAACATATCTTCTCAAACCGCAGCGCTGCTACGCTTTTCGAATCTAGGTTTCTGATATTTTGTATTTTAGGCTCTCATAACGAAGTCCTAACGCATAATCTGGGTTGAAGGACAAGCCCAGAGAACCATA
>CANMGM010000193.1 GCA_947497195.1 Bacteroidota bacterium | reverse complement strand
GTCGGAAACTTCGGGCGATTTGATGGCCGGATTCCTTTATTTCAACCCAACTGTAAACTATGCCCTAGATGGCAAAATTGACGAGGTTGGCTTATGGAACAGGGCCTTAAATGATGCTGAGCTTGCCTGTATCTATTCAACTCAGATTCCGGCTCAGTCTGAAGGATTAGTTGTTCATGTTGGCATGAACGATGGCGAACCCGATGCAAACAATACGGCAATGCTCGAATTAGTTAATAGTGCAGGTGCGCCGAATGCGACATTTAGCGGATTGGCTCTCGATGGGAGCAGTTCGAATTTCAGTGCAGGAGTAAATCAGTTTTTAAACACTTCAGCATCTTTCTGTGGCATTGCCATTAACTGGAACGATTATGAGCTAACACAACCCGGTACATATTACCTCGCATTGGATGTTTCCGGAAGTTGTGATTCACTTGTATCCATTACTCTTACAGAAAGTACATTTAACACAAACGTAAATCAGGCAGGCAATTCGCTGATTTCATTGCAAACCGGGCTTTCGTACCAATGGATTAATTGCACAACTTTACAGGCCATTGCAGGGGCAACACAACAAACATTTACACCAAGCACTAACGGCAATTATGCTGTTGTGTTGTCGGATGGTATTTGTTCCGACACGTCGATTTGTTACAACATTAGCACCTTAGGCATTTCATCTATTGATGCCAACACATTCTCAATTGTACCAAATCCGGCGAGAAATAATACTACAATTCAATTTTCAAAGTCAGAAACCGGGATACTTAGCCTTTACACACTAAGTGGAACAGGTATTACGCAAGTTCCATTTTCGGGTAGTTCTTTCGTTTTAAACCGTCCCGAATATTGCGAATCTGGCATGTATTTAATTGGAATTGAAAAAGATGGATTCACCCATTTTAAAAAGTTTATTTTCGAATAATTGTCCTTCTACGCATTGATCCAACGTAATTTCAGATTTTTACTCCTTCTTATCGCTCTAACCAGCGGAATTATAAATGCTCAGGTTCGCATAAAGATTCTCGATGAAGAAAGCGGAGAACCGCTGTTTCGGGTAATCGCAAGCGAGAACAAGAAATTTCTTGCCTATTCGGATATCGATGGTATAATCAATCTGGAGAAAGGAATTTCGGGGAAGAAGCAAATACAGCTTGGCTTGTTTGGTTACCGCGATACACTCATTCAACTGAATGAAAAACCCGAAGCGGAGCGCATCATTCTATTATCGCCCAACCGAAAAACACTGAATACGTATGTTGTGAGTGGCAATAAGTACATCCAACCACTCGAACTGCAATCGGTAAGCATTGATGTAATCAAAGCCGAAGACTTGAATCGAAAATTCACCACGAATCTTGCTGTTGCCGCCGAACGCTTATCGGGCGTGAACATCCTCGACGGGCAGGCTTCCATACGTGGAGGTAGCGGGTATGCCTACGGCGCCGGTTCGCGTGTTTTACTTGTGGTCGACAACCAACCGCTGCTCACAGCCGACCGCAACGACATCAAATGGAATTACCTTCCGCTGGAGCTTACCGACCAGATCGAAATTGTAAAAGGAGCTTCATCGGTGCAATATGGCGGCTCGGCATTGAATGGCGTAATTCATCTCCGAACTGTATGGCCCGACTCTGTACCTGAAACGCGAGTCAATATCTTTCATTCTGTAATTCCCGAAATTTCGGGGCCTGCAACGCCCTGGTGGGGCGACACATTGCCTGTACAAACGGGGATGAGCTTTGCGCACATGCAGCGTTTACCGGGTGCGGTCGATTTCGTGATCTCGGGAAATTTCCTAAATAATACCAGCTGGCTCGATGGCGAATACGAGGAACGCAGGCGCATGAGCATGAAAGTCCGCAGAAAATTCGGAGCCAATAAGCGCTTAACAATTGGATTAGACGGAACCGTGATGCATTCCAAAACCGGCTTTTTCCTATTCTGGAAAGGCGATAGCACCAATGCCTATCTGCCATTCGCAGAAACTACCAAGCTTGATTTCAACGATGTTTGGCTCAACATCGATCCCTGGTTAAATTATACCGACAGGTCGAACGGAAGACATTCGCTTCGAATGCGATATTATTCAACGCATCAGAACGCCTTCACAAGTTGGACGCCGGCTACGCATCTTTTCAACGGCGATTATCAGTATCAGCGGCATTTGTTCGCTGGCATTAACATCAACACCGGAATAGCCGGTAATTATTTTCGCTTTTTTGATGATGCATTAGGCGGAAGGCGAGGCGGAAACTACGCAGGAATATACGCACAACTTGATAAGGAGCTGGGGCGCTTTCAGTTATCGGCTGGCTGGCGCATCGAACTTTTTAGGCTCGATTCGCTCATCAGTCGATCGATTCCGGTACAGCGCTATGGTATAAATTACCGAGCAGCTAAAAACACCTACTTAAGAAGTTCGTTTGGTGAGGGCTTCCGTTTTCCCTCTCCTGCAGAACGGTATGTGAAATACAAAATCGACATCATCAATATTTATCCAAACCCCGATTTACAGCCCGAAACTGGCTGGAATGCCGAGCTAGCCGTAAAGCAAAAGTTCGCAAAAGACGACTGGGCGGGTTATCTCGATCTGGCATTTTTTGTAACCTCGTACCAAAACATGACCGAATTTTCCTTCGGTAAATGGGGACCACAAACAGACCCATTGCTGGGATTGGGTTTCAAAAGCATTAACATCACCAAAGCACTCATAGGAGGCGCCGAACTCTCTGTTTTCACCGAAGGAAAAATCGGTGGGCACGACATTTCTGTAGTTGGAGGCTATACCTATATCAGCCCAGTCGATTTAAGCCCGGTCGATACGCTACAACCACCCGACGACCAAATCAAAAACGATTCGCTCAATCAGGTGATCCCTTTTCTACAGTATGCCATTCAGACTTTCGATACCATGAACGTATCGCAGAGTAATCCGGTATTGCGTTACCGCTACCGCCACATGTTTAAGCTCAATGCCGATATTGGATTGAAAAACGGAATCTCGTTTGGCGCAGGTGTGCGTGCTTACAGCTTTATGGAGAAAATAGATCCGGTACTGGAATTTTTTGTACCTGATTTGAACACGTTTCGCAAGGATGCACCGCGCTTCAATGCCATATTTGATGCCCGAATTGGCTATACATTTCGTGAGAATACCCGGCTAAGCCTCCAGGTAATGAACATCACAAACTCATTTATGACCATTCGTCCTGCAAAACCCGAAAGTCCGCGAATGTTTATTGTGCAGCTCAACACAACGTTTAAATACCGAAAAGGCTTGGCAAACCGCGGAAAAGAGGCAATCAGAAAAATTACACATTTCTAAACAAAAATTGATTGAAATACGGGGGTAACATGAATACGCAGGTTATTGATGCATAATTTTAACCACGTTACCCCGGACTAAAGTCAGAGGCTCGATAGTCGGCGCTTGGTGGATGAAGTTTGGTGGATGAAGTTTGGTGGATGAAGTTTGGTGTTGGAATCTTCGAAACACACCGATTACCCCAATCGAAAATCGGCTATAACCGGACAATGGTCGCTGTGTTTGGCGTCTGGTAAGATAATGGCCCGCTCGATGGCCTCCGATAGCGTATCGCTCGCACAGATGTAATCGATGCGCCAGCCCAGATTCTTGGATCGCGCGCCTGCTCTGAAACTCCACCAGGTGTAATGATGCGGATCGGAATTCACACTGCGGAACGTGTCTACAAATCCCGAGTTCAGAAATTGCTCCATCCAGGCGCGTTCTTCGGGTAAAAAGCCCGAGCTGTTGGCATTCGACGCCGGGTTGTGGATGTCGATGGCGCGGTGACAAATATTAAAATCGCCGCAAACAATGAGGTTTTTTCGCTCGGTGCGCAATTGGTTGATGTAATCTTGATAATACTCAAGAAACTGCATTTTCACTACCTGGCGCTCGTCGCCGCTCGAACCCGAAGGGAAATAGGTCGACAGCACCGACCAATCGCCGAAGTCGAGCCTGATTGAGCGTCCTTCGAAATCGTATAATTCGTGCCCAATGCCTTTAACCACGGCATCGGGCTTGCGCTTGCTCAAAATCGCTACTCCGCTGTAGCCTTTCTTTTCGGCCGGAAACAAATACGGCTCATAGCCCAGGGCTCGAAACAAATCGAGGTCGAGCTGGTCTTCCTGCGATTTAATTTCCTGCACGCATAAAATATCGGGATTCGCCTGCTGCATCCATTCGGTTAATCCTTTGCTCAATGCCGAACGAAGTCCGTTTACATTGTACGTTGCAATGCGTGTTGTAGCTGCCATGGGGTGGTGAAATTTGGAAGCACAAAAAACAAAAAAAGCCCGAAGCGATTGCGTTTGTGAATAAATTTATGTGGGCACATTTTGAATAAGCCTTGTGCGGAAATTTCGGAATCGTTTCAATTCAGAACTTAAATTCTATATTGTCTTATCTTCGCAGGCGTGGCTTAGGAAATTTCGGATTTATGTTACGATCTGCATTTTGGCATTGACTGCTTTTCAATGCCTGGGCCAGACGTATTCATCCCAGCGAATGAAGCGCATACCGGCAGATTTCGACACCCTCCGAATCGACACGCTCAGCATCCAGCCGGGAACGGTGATGCTGAACAATGTAGCACTGGATACCGCAGCATTTAAGCTCAATGCTGCCGGCGCTCTCCTCATCCGAAAAAAGAAAACAAAAAACCTCGCCGTCGACAGCCTTTTGCTGACTTACCGGGTTTTTCCGTTTTACTTCAAGGAAGAATTTACAGCCCGTGAGAAAAAACTCAGTACCGCCGAAGAACGCGGTATTTCAAATCCATTCGTTTACACACCCCGCAAAAAAGATGATGCTGCGCAGGCTTACCGAGGGCTGAATAAAACCGGCTCACTCTCGCGCGGAATCTCACTTGGAAACAACCAGGACCTTGCCGTTAATTCCACACTCAACCTTCAGCTTTCGGGGAATATCTCACCCGAAATCGAAATC
>CANMGM010000192.1 GCA_947497195.1 Bacteroidota bacterium | reverse complement strand
GTAAGCAGTGTACGATTGTGCAGCTTGAAGTTCGAGCCCCTGACGCGCCTGCTTTTGCGAAGTTTCCAGCTTCTGAACGTTGAGTCGGGCTTGCTGCACACGCGAACGCTGACTCATGCCCTTGAAAATTGGAACACCCAGATTCACTCCCCAGAGCGTCCCTCCCGGAACACGAAACATGGGATCGAAGAGTTTATCGCCTTCGTTGGTAATGCGACTTTCTTTCCATGAATAAAATGTACTAAGCGTTGGTAAAAAAGCCGATTGCTGGCGTTTGAGTTCAAGTTTCTGAAGATTCAAAGCCTGATCGAGAAGCAGGTTGTCGATATTGGCCTTGAAATCGAATGCCGGTTTAGTTTCGGCTCCGGATTTTGCAGTTTCGATGTGATCGGAGAGCTTGTCGCTCAGGTTTAATTCGGCATTTACATCGTAGCCCATGTTGAATTTGAGCAACTTTTCTGCAAGACTTGTTTGCTCTTCAAGCGTAGAAAGAGTAATGCTTAAAGTTTGCTTCAACAGTTTCAGACGGTCTACATCGAGTTCTTCGATGAAGCCTTCTTTATAATACGCTTCGGTTTGCACAATCGAATTTTCGAGCGATGCAATGGTTTCGTTTAAAATGCGCTTGTTTTCATAGAGAACCAAAACGGTCTGGTATGCCCGTGTTATGGATTCTTTAACTTCAATCTCGCTTTTGCGCAAATTCGTTTTTGACAGATCTACATAGGCTTTGGAAGCTTGCAGCCCGACAAGATACTCGCCGTTAAACGCCAACCACGAAGCCGTATAGCCATACGACATATTGTGCTTCACGCCAAAGGGAATGCGTAAATAGGTTCCGGGTGGAGCCTGAGGATTGAAGGCATCGGCCGAGATAACACTCACCGGCACTTCAATAAAATTCTGGTAGCCACCGTCGGCGTTTAGCTGCGGGATGCCTATGCCGCGCAATTCAGTTACTTTTTTTCGGGCTATTTCGATATCGCTTGCAGCATTTTGTACCGAATAGCCATTTTTCAGCCCATATTCAATGGCCTGCGGCAAGGTCATGGCTGTTTGAGCCCCTAAACTGAGGCTAAAAAAGAGAAGGCATGCAATCAGGATTCTGTGCATCATGGTTTGGGTTGGGATTTATTTTCAATGGTTTCTAAAAAGCGAAGGCCTTTTTCGGTAGCAATGCCGCGAATATGATAATGCACGGCTTCGACATAAATTTCGGCAGTGCTCAGGTTGAGATCGGCAAATAAGCTCGAGTCGATTACCACTTCGATGCGCGATGAATAGATGCGTGCAATAACTGCCGGATGGATATCGGTTCTGAAAACGCCCTCTTTTTGCCCTTTGCGGATGTTTTGTTCGATGCAGCCAACCACAAAATCGTTGCGGTGCTGCATCACGCGGTTCCATGCTTCGGGATAATATTTGCGCAAGTCGTAAATGATGGAACTGTGCATATTGCGCACCTTCTGGGTAACCATGCTCTGAATGCGATGCAATTCTTCGAGGGCCGTAATGTTGCTTCCAACAATAGAGGAAATTGCATGCTCTTCTTCCCTAATGTCGAAGTCGAGGACTTTATTTATTAAGTCGGCCTTGTCCTCAACAAATTGATACAGCGTTTTTTTGGAAATCCCCAGCTCGCGGCACACATCATCCATGGTAACGCTTTTAATACCATACCGCATAAACACGGATGCCGACTGGCGGAGTATCTGTTCCAATTTTTCGTTCACGGGTGCAAAGGTAAAAAGTGCGAAACAATGGAAACAAAAATCGTTAAAAATGTTTCCTGAGTTTTGTGCATTTTTGGTATCGAATTGATTTACTATGATTTAAATTTATAGAAGGATTTTTTACGGATCATTTTCAATGCATAGTTTGGCAAAATTCTTGTCGCTTTTTTATCCAAACAATTCGCATTTACTTTGCGTTTTGTCACTTGCATTAATTTCTTTCTGATTCAGTATTCGACCTATGAATAAAACACGCATTGCCTGGGCCATCCGCATTTTAGTTTTTGTATTGTTTGTTGTTTCGGCTGTTGCCAAGATGTTTCCCATTTGGGCCTTCGAAAAGCAATTGGTCGATTTAAACGTTGCGTCTTGGTGCTCAGCACCCTATTTTTCGCGTCTGCTCATCGGAGTTGAATTAGCACTCGGCATCGCGATACTTCAACGTCACTTTTTAAAACGCCTGGTTATTCCGGCTATCATGGCCCTACTCGTCGTTTTTTGCATTCACCTCACCATCGAAATGGTGAAACACGGAGCCATGAACGGCAATTGCGGCTGTTTCGGTCAACTTATTCCAATGACTCCGCTCGAAGCGTTCATCAAAAACATCATCACACTCGGATTCATGGTTTGGTTGTACCGCTTAACGACCGAATCCGAAAAACCACATCGCTTTAGCTGGTTGCTTGTTATCGGGGGACTTTCGACATTGCTCATGTTCATGGCTTTCCCATTTTGCCCCTGCGCAAATGAAGTTGCCAGCGATGTTGTGATCGAAGAACCTATCGATTCTGCAGAAGTAACACTAAATGATTCATCGGCGCTTGTTGCAGCAGATACTGCCAAAACGGGTGCTGCCACTGCGAAGAAAGATAGTGTTGCATCAGAAAAGCCCGGCCCACGTGCGGTTGTTTCCAAATTCGCAGCCTATGCCGAATCGGGTGGCAAAAAAGTAAATGTAGATCAGGGTAAATATTTGGTGTGCATGTTTGCCGCAGGTTGCGATCACTGCCAGGATGCCGCCAAAAGTATTACCGCAATGAGCAAACAGGCAGGCTTCCCGAAAGTATTCATCTTTTTTATGGACGAGGAAACCGATAAGATTCCGGCATTCTTTACCACCGCCGGAAAGAAATATCCTTACAAAGTACTCGACGTTCCGAAGTTCTGGACGCTCTTCGGAAACGAGGGATCAACACCGGGCGTATTTTTACAATGGAACGGAAATCCCATTACCAGCTTCATAGGAACCGACGATAAAGGATTTACAGCAGCAAAGTTGAAGTCTGAATTGGAAAAAATGAAATAGGCATCCCAAATGGGGCTTCAATGAAGCGTCCAAATGTGCTTATCTGAACCTTCAACATAAATTACCAACAGGTGCAACAAGGCTCGAAATGCTTTGTATTTTTGTGCAATGGTCCCCGAATTTTTAGCCGGATTAAATCCCGTTCAACGCGAAGCTGCCCTCGCCACCGAAGGTCCTGTGATGATTATTGCCGGTGCCGGCTCGGGGAAAACGCGTGTACTCACCTACCGCATCGCAACCTTGCTGCATAAGGGCGTTGACTCGTTCAACATCCTCGCGCTCACCTTCACCAACAAGGCCGCCCGCGAAATGAAGGAGCGCATCAGCAAGCTGGTCGATGGCTCCGAATCGCGCAACCTCTGGATGGGTACTTTCCATTCGGTGTTTGCCCGCATCCTGCGTTCTGAGGCCGAAAAAATTGGGTATCCATCCAACTTCACCATCTACGATACCGAAGATTCAAAAAGCCTCATTAAAACCATTCTCACCGAACTGCAGCTCGACGATAAAATCTATAAACCATCGCTTGTTCTGAGCCGCATATCGACTGCGAAAAATAACCTGATCTCGGCGCGCGAATACGTAAATCACGCAGCCATAAATGATGAAGATAAGCAGAGCGGCAAACCCCGTTTGGGCCTCATCTACGAAGCGTACGACAAGCGCTTGTTCAAGGCTTCGGCTATGGATTTCGACGATTTGCTTTTCAAAACGAATGTTCTACTGAAACAATTTCCGGAAGTGCTTTACAAATACCAGCAAAAGTTCAAGTACATTTTGGTGGATGAGTACCAGGATACGAATTTCAGCCAGTACCTCATTGTAAAGAAACTCGCCGCCATGTATGAAAATATCTGTGTGGTGGGGGACGATGCACAGAGTATTTACGCGTTCCGTGGGGCGAATATTCAGAATATTCTCAATTTCCAGAAAGATTATCCTGAGCTGAAGGTTTTCAAGCTCGAGCAGAATTACCGCTCCACCCAAACGATTGTTCAGGCGGCAAATTCGGTGATTAAATACAACAAAGATCAATTGCCTAAGGTGGTGTGGACCGACAACCAGCCGGGCGAAAAAATACGCGTGATGCGCGCCTCCACCGACAACGAAGAGGGCGTAATGGTGGCGAATTCTATTTTCGATTTGCGGATGCAGCATCAGGTGCCCAACAAAGACATCGCCATTCTTTACCGCACCAATGCGCAAAGCCGGGCCATGGAAGAAGCCCTTCGTAAACGGGGCATCCCATATCAGATCTACGGCGGACTTTCGTTCTATAAGCGAAAAGAAATCAAAGACCTGTTGGCATACTTCCGCCTTGCCATCAATCCGGCAGATGAGGAAGCCCTGCGGCGTGTAATCAATTATCCTGCACGCGGCATTGGTAAAACGACCTTCGAAAAAATTACAGTTTCTGCAGATGAGCGCAATCAAAGCATCTGGGAGATCATCGAAAACATAGGCCAAAATCAGGTGCTCGGTGGTGCTTCGGCGCAAAAGGTGCTCGATTTTGTGATCATGATTCGCTCGTTCCGCCACGGACTGCAATCGTCGAACGCCTTCGAGCTAGGCATGCACATCGCACGTTCGTCGGGCCTGTTGAAGGAACTCGGTGCAGATAAAACTCCCGAAGGGGTATCGCGGCAAGAAAACGTGATGGAATTGCTCAATGGTATTCAGGAATTCGTAGAAACGTTGCCCGAGAGCGAAGACGAAGTGCAGGAGCGTACACTCGATGTTTTCATGCAGGACATTGCCTTGCTCACCGATGCCGACGACCAGGACACGGAAGATACCAACAAGGTAACGATGATGACCATACACGCGGCTAAAGGACTGGAGTTTAAGGCCGTGTTTGTAGGTGGGATGGAAGAAAATCTCTTTCCCTCGCAACTGGCGCTAAACTCGCGCGAAGAGCTCGAAGAAGAACGTCGTTTAT
>CANMGM010000191.1 GCA_947497195.1 Bacteroidota bacterium | reverse complement strand
TTGGGGGCGGCAGAACCGCGCTTTCCGCTCGTAGTGCCCCTTATTTCAATCGGGTCAGCTACCCGCTACAATCGCTGCCGCATACATGCGCCGAATGAATCTACACGGAACAAGCCCAGCATGCCATCGCATTTACACTCAGTAATTAACGTGTATCTAAGCTTAACCAATCAACCTGGCGATCCGAAAACTGAAACGGATTTCAAAGTGTGGGTAAAATTTTACACGCGCCATTATAGGAAATCAGAATTTAACAAGCTTGGCTGTTTTAGTTCCAGTAGTGCTTACTATTTTAATAATGTAATTGCCCGGGTTTAGATTAGTTAGATTTAATCGCTTTGAATTGCCAAATTTTTCTACCATTCTGCCTGTGGCGTCAAAAATCTGTGCCGATTCAATCTCATCCGCTGTATGAAGTTCTATCGCGTTAATGAACGGGTTGGGGAAAATTACAATGTTCGGAGGCAATGCTTCGTCCATCGCATTTGGCAAATCCGGACCATACAGGATGCGTGCATGATAAACATCGGGTGCTACTGTAGTTGATGATAGCGTTGTGTCGCCAAATGCAACGCTTCCGCTAAACTTGCCGCATGCATGAATGATGTTTTCCGAACCAGCCTGAAAGGAATAAAGTTCAGGAAGCGAGAAGCCCCATTGGAAAGATCCATCCGTAAACAACTTTGCTACAAATGACGAATTGGCGCCTTCTGTTTGCAATAGATCTGTTCCGAATTCAATCGGCGCATCGTTCAACGAACCGGCCAAATAGATAATGCCATTGTTGGAAGCACTCAGCGACAAATTGCCCAAATTGTATAATTCATTCCCAACCGTGCGGAGCCAATCCCAATTACCCGTGCTATTAAGCGAAGCAACAAAAAAATCGTAATCATCTACGCCGCCCAATGCAGAAATCGCAACGCTGGCATCGGCACTTTGGATGGTTTCCTGAAAATAACCCGAAACATAAATCTGGTTATCCGGTCCACTTACGATACTGCTTGAATAAGCGTCTTTGTAAATGCTACCGGCATTTTGTCCCCAAAGCGGTACGCCTTCAGCATTTAAGACTATAACATACATATCGCTTGCGGTAATAAGCTCAACTGGAGCTCCGGCGTTTATCAATTCAACAGCTCCGGCACTTAGAGTCGCTTCCGTAACTTTACCTGAGCCAAAGGAACCGGTAAATCCAATCTCATTGTTGGAAGTGGTTGTGAGTGCGCTAAAAGATGCCCCATTCGAAGCTGTGGGAGCAAAGGCCCATTGAATGGATCCAAGTGCATTGTATTTAGCGATAAACGGTAATTGGTCGCCTGCAGCGAGGATTTCGCCGTCGAGTTCCAAATCGGCGGCATAAAAACTTCCACCCACGATTACATCACCCTGATTGTCGACGCTTATATCCTTTCCTTCAGCAATGGCCTGCGAATTCTGCTGACGAACCCATAGCCATTGTCCATTGTTGCCAATTTTTCCTACAAAAAACTCGGTCGACAAATCGGCTAAATTATCCTGAACCGGCGGGAAAAATCCAAATGTTGCATCACCTGTAATGTAGCCGGTAACATAGGTCGCGCCCTCACTATCGACAGCAATCGAGCTCCCCCTGTCGCCCGTAGCCGAACCTGCATTTATTCCCCATTGCGCAAGCCCTTGGCTGTTAAACTTTACAACAGCCAAATCCTGTCCGCCTATTGGACTAATACTTACCGATCCGAATGTAATTGGTACTGAATAGTTAAGCAGTACGTATGAATTTCCATTTGCATCAACGGCTACATCCGAAATTTCGGCAAAATCGCCTGCCTGATTGCCATTTAACACCCATGAATAGTTCGGCTGGGCTAAAAGTAGAACCGAAGAAGCGAAAAATAAAAAAAGCGATAGTGATGTTAAACGTGACATTTGCGTGTGGTTTTTCGTCTTTATAATTGTGCTGTTCTGATTTGCAAAGATAAAGCTTCACAGCAACGAATAAACACCTGTAATTATTTGTGCCGATTTGATGCTGCCTCAAAACAGAAATGCGGTTCGGCGTAAAATTAATATCGCCGAAAGCTGAGGTAAAACGTGTAATAGCGGTTTTCAAAAACGGTGTCGACAACGTAGAAAACCGCAATGTAAACGCTTCATTCAGAAATAATTTAACCTGAGTTTTTTAGACGAGGCAAATCATGCGATGTAAATTTTTATCTCTTTAAAAGCCTTCCCGCGACCTGCCATCCGCTCAATACAACACCCGGTATGCCCTGTCCGGGATAAACGCTATCGCCACAAAAGAAAAGATTAGAACCCTTTTGCTGTCGGTTCATCATCCAGGGTTTGATGCGCATAAACTGCGGAATTCCACCAACAAAACCAAGGTGCCTTCCGGTCCACTGCTGCCAATTAGCCGCATCAGAAACATGGTAATCTATAAGATCATCGCGTTGAAACAGCTTGTTTTGTTCGGCAAGTTCTATGACCTGTTGGGCCCATTCTTTTTTATCTGTCTCGTTATGCCCTATTAAATGCGCGTGCGTGGTTGCCGAAAGAACCCGCAAGCCCTCATTCGTGCGCAGCCTGTCGTTGCATTCAGAAACACTAAAAAAAACACTGCGCGAGCAATCTTTCACATGTGCCTGATGGTGCAACACATCTCCCCCGCCCCAATGCCGAATTATCGCATTAAACTGCAGTGCAGAACTCAGGCTATTTCCCTCGGCAATTTTCACTTTTTCTGCAGTAGAACCAAGTAAGGCATTGAAATTATGCAATGGGATGGCCGATACTAAATTGCTGCCATTGAAGACTCTATTAGCGGTGTGAATCGCCCACGTGTTAACTGGTGCTTGCTCAATTTTCTCAACTTCGGTTCGGTATAAGACATGACCGCCATTGGCTACAATAGAATCGGTTAAAGCTTTCACCAGCGTTACCATTCCTCCCGGCAGCATGTAATTGGGATAGTTTGTATAACACAAGGCGGCGGCACCAAACAGCATATTTACCTCAGCAGCCCGATTTTGTGCCGTAATCAACAGTTGCTGATCGATAAATTGCCTAAACTCCTTTTTATCCTTCAAGCCGCAAGCTTCAATCCACTTCTCAACAGGGTGAAATGTGTGCCGGAGATACAGTACGTCGCGAGGACGAACATTCTTTGCCAGACTTAATAAATCTCCAAAGTTAACAGGAGGGAAATAACGGTAACGCATGGCACTATCCCACACAAAATCGCTTAGCTTGAAACATCGATGCCAAAACTTACGCTGCCCTTCGACTCCAAAAACGCGCTCTGCCTCGGCAATCCATGCATCGCGGTTTTCAAAACGCGTTATTATCTCTCCTGAAGCCAGATGCACCTGCATGGGATCACCTAATTTTTTTGCCGGCAAATCAATTCCCAATTCATCCAACACAGTGTGCAAAGGCATCCCTTCCGACAAACCCAGAAGCGTTGTTGCTCCGGTATCGAATACCGCTCCGTTCCTGAAGTACGACGAAGCACAACCACCCGGTATGTAATTCCGTTCAAGCAACAATACACGTTTGCCGTTTTTAGCGCTTAATGCCGCAGTGGTTAAGCCTGCCAAGCCTCCACCAATAACAATTACGTCATACGAATCACGCAATTCCTCGCTTGCGGTTGACTTAAAAAAATGAACTGGATTCTGCACCATCGCCACTAAAAAACACATTTACGAACAAACTGTTTATCTTTTTAGGGAATCAATTAAACAAAATCTGGATTTTAGTGTTAGAATTGACTCATGAATGTAAGTGTATTTCGCAAAGAGCGCTTTAATGCGGCACACCGCCTGCGCAATCCGGAATGGTCGGAAGAAACCAACAATGCTGTTTTTGGGAAATGCAACAACCCCAATTACCACGGGCATAATTACGATTTAATTGTAGAAGTGCGCGGCCCCATTGACCCACAAACCGGCTATGTTATCGATATGAAAATATTGAGCGACATAATTAAGTATGAAGTTACCGAACGTTACGACCATCGTAACCTTAATCTCGATGTGCCTGAGTTTAAAGACCTCAACCCAACGGCCGAAAACATTGCCGTGGTCATCTGGAACCGCCTCCGCTCGCGGCTTGATACACGTTACACCTTAAAAATAAGATTGTATGAAACCGAACGAAATTTTGTTGAATACGACGGACAATGAAATCAGCCTGATCGATTTGATCGGCGACGAACACATCAGCACCTCCGTTGAAACACCCCTGCGCGCTGATGCATTTGCCTTGAGCGATGCTGAGAAGGTAGAACGCATCGAAAAGCATTTCCGCGAAATTATGCTCACGTTGGGACTCGATCTCACCGACGATAGTTTATGCGGCACACCTCGTCGTGTTGCAAAAATGTATGTGAAGGAGATTTTCTCCGGGCTCAATCCCGCCAACAAACCCAGTATTGCGCTTTTTGATAACAAGTACAAATACAACGAGATGCTTGTCGAAAAAGACATTACGTTTTATTCGAACTGCGAGCATCACTTCGTGCCCATTATGGGAAAAGCGCATGTGGCTTACATTTCCAATGGTAGCGTAATTGGCTTGAGCAAGATAAACCGCATCGTGCATTATTTTGCGAAACGGCCGCAGGTGCAGGAACGCCTTACCGTTCAGATTGCTGAAGAACTTAAAAAGGTACTCGGAACGCATGATGTAGCAGTCGTGATTGATGCTGTGCACCTTTGTGTTTCATCGCGCGGTGTAGAAGATATTAACTCGCGCACTGTTACTTCGCACTACAGTGGTGCGTTTGGCGACGAGAACCGCAAAAAAGAATTCTTCACCTACTTGGGGCTTAACGCATGAAAAACTATGTAATTGCGGGTGGAACGAGCGGAGTTGGCCGTGCACTGGTCGATATTCTGATTAATGAAGGCCATTCTGTGTGGGTAATTGCCCGCAGTATGCGCGATTTACCTCAGCATGCAAACCTTCATTACCTCGAAGCCGATTTGAGCCAAATGTCTGTATCGGCCGAACTCTTGCCCG
>CANMGM010000190.1 GCA_947497195.1 Bacteroidota bacterium | reverse complement strand
TTCAACAGCAAGAACCTTGGGCGCATCCGGATTATTAAAAGATGCCATCGTTTCGTGATCAATCACCTTGAAATATCCCAGATTACATAAGACATAAGTAAGCGTTACAGCACCTGTGCCCAATAGCATCGCGAGCGGAATATTGCGTTTAGGATTTATGGCATCGCCCGAAACAAAGCTTGCATAATGCCAGCCCGTGTACGACCACAATACGCCAACGAATGCGCCGGCAAGGTTATCGCTACCTTTCGTCGTGCTTGTAACTGTAGCTGCAATAGCGTCGGGGAAAATAGCGGATTCGCCCAGAAATAAGGCAAGTATTAGAAGGGCATAAATGCCTATGATTTTTAAAACAGTTCCAATGTTGGCAAACCATTCGCTGCTTTTTATACTGAAGGCATTGAAAAGGGTTAATATGACGATGCTTCCCATCGCCACATATTTTTGATTTGATGCCTCGATGGGGATAAAGTATGATAGGTTTTCGGCGAATACTGTGCATAAGGCTGCGATTGTTCCACTGCTAATTACTGTGAGAAGGCACCAGCCGTATAAAAATCCAGGAAGTGGGCCGTATGCTTTATTCAGGTAGGTATAAACACCGCCGGCATTGGAAAAGCGGGATCCCAGTTCGGCAAATACAAGGGCGCCAAGTAAGGAAACCAAGCCCCCTAAAATCCACAGCAAAATGATGGTTTCGTTCGAAGAAACCTTCGCTGCAATTCCTGCGGGTGTTTTAAAAATACCAGAGCCAATAGTGGCGCCGATAGCAATCATACTTAAAGCAAAAAGGGAGAGGCCTTGGCGGGATTTGTTCATGCGTTTCGATAAAAATTTTTCGAACCTAATAAAAAAAGCAATGTGGATGCTTTAAAGCACTTGCAATCTTTTAGTTTTGTTGCATTATGCTGCAGCGCACATCATTTACATTTGGCCCCTTTGCCGAAAATACTTGGCTGGTTTGGGACGAACATAAGCATTGTATGATTATCGACCCGGGCTGCTACACGGCTGACGAGGAACAAACGTTGGAGGATTTTATCCATCAGAACAAGCTCAAGCCTGTATTGCTGGTGAATACGCATGCGCACATCGATCACATTTTGGGAAATGCTTTTGTAAAACGTGTTTGGGGATTGTCGCCGCATCTGCATCCTGATGATGTAAAATTGTATTTCGGTGCAGAGCAATATGGAGCTGTATGGGGCATTCGCGTGCCCGGCTTGCCCGAACCCGAAACAGAATTGCTTCAAAAAAACGAATTGTTTTTGGGGGTGCATCGCTTCGAAATACGCTTTACTCCGGGTCATTGCCCTGGTGAAGTGTGTCTGGTGCAACACGAGCACGCGTTTGTGATTGCAGGTGATGTGTTGTTTAATGGCTCCATTGGACGAACCGATTTGCCCGGAGGAAATTACGAAACGCTCATCGATTCTATTCGGCGCGAACTGCTTACTTTATCCGACCATTTTGAGGTATGCAGCGGACATGGTGCTGATACTACCATTGGTAGGGAACGTGTTAGCAATCCCTTTTTAAACTGATGGCAAACAGAAAAGCCTACATCGAACTGCATGCTGCGGTTTTTTTATTTGGATTTACAGGAATTCTTGGACAACTTATCGAATTGAATTCCAACATTCTGGTTTTGCACCGGCTTTGGATGGCCGCGCTGGGCATGTTGGCTTACGTTTTTATTGTAGGCAAATGGCGTTTGTTGTCGTTTAACGAAATACGAAGAATTGCAGCTGTTTCCTCGGTTATTGTTGTGCACTGGCTTCTATTTTACGGCTCCATAAAACTGGCTTCGGTTTCGGTAGCCATGATTTGCCTCTCAACGATTGCCTTATTTACAGCGATTTTAGATCCGCTTATTCATCGAAAACCGGTGGCCAAAGCCGAACTGCTCCTTTCGGCATTTGCCGTGGTGGGTGTTGCGTTGATGGCCGAAGACCAGAAGCAGCATATGTTGGGCATCGCCGTGGGGCTGGCATCTGCGTTCTTCAGCGCATGGTTTACCGTGCTCAACAAAAGCCTGGTTGAACGATATGATTCGCGGCTACTTTCGTTTTACGAATTGTTTACCGGATTTCTGCTGCTCTGTATTTTACTACCGATAGTCAATTTAATTATGCCCCTTGGAAAATGGACACCCTCTGGCAGCGACTGGCTCTATTTGATATTGTTGAGCTTTTTCTGCACCGTTGTGGCATTTAATTTATCGCTAAGCTCGCTTCGATTTTTAAGTCCGTTTACGGTAAACCTCAGCATTAACCTCGAGCCGGTTTATGGCATTGCGCTAGCATTTTGGGTGTTTAAGGAGTACCGCGAATTGGGCATGGGTTTCTATCTCGGCGCCGGCATCATTTTATGTTCGGTTCTTGCAGATGCGTTTTGGAAGCAGCGCAAGCGGAAATTGGCAGTGAATAATTCGGTGTGAAAATCAACAATTTTCATCCCTAATCTAAAATTCTATACGACTCTCTTCGGGGTTTCGCCTACAATCCCAAACCATTTGAACCAAAATTATCGCGTCGAAAATCGCATAAAGTATCGCATAATCTTACGTAATTAAAACTCTTACGTATGCTTCATCCGTTGACTTACCTAAAAATGGGGCCTTTGAAATTAAGCCAATCGATTTATTGATTTTTAAATATAACTTTTTGCTGTAATTCTTATTCCCATTTCTTGAATTGTAAAACTCCAGAATGGAGAATAGATCTTCCTATAGCTTCTTTTGACCAAACTACTTTGTGCCCAGCCATTTATCCATTTCACGTTGAACTTCTTCGTGGGAAAATGTTTCTCCTTCTTTTATCCTAACTCTACCTTGTTTTACACGTTCTTTTTGAAGTTGCGACAAACTAAAAACCGTATCATTTACTTTAGAGTCTATGAGCAATTTTAATGCATTCAAAAAATTTGAATCCTCAATTTGCGCCAATTTTTTAATGATGTCATCGCGCAATCCATTATTGCTCATATTCGGTTCGTTTTAGGTAAAATTAAACGATTTTGCTAAAGAACCCTATGAAATCATTCGAAGAAAAAACTATCCCACACTTCCTTCCAACGAAACGCTGAGTAATTTCTGCGCCTCAACGGCAAATTCCATAGGGAGTTTGTTTAGCACCTCTTTACAGTAGCCGTTTACAATAAGTCCAATCGCTTTCTCGGTACTGATACCGCGCTGACGGCAGTAAAACAACTGGTCTTCTCCAATTTTTGACGTGGTTGCCTCGTGCTCAACTGTGCCGCTTGGATTGTTTATTTCGATGTACGGAAAAGTATGCGCACCGCATTGATCGCCCATGAGCAGCGAATCGCACTGCGAGAAGTTTCGCGCATTGGCTGCATTCTTCGATATACGCACCAAACCGCGGTACGAATTGTTGCTTCGGCCCGCCGAAATTCCTTTTGAAATGATGGTAGAACGCGTGTTTTTACCCAGATGAATCATCTTGGTGCCGGTATCGGCCTGCTGCATGTTGTTTGTAACCGCAACCGAATAAAATTCGCCTACCGACTCATCGCCTTTAAGGATTACACTCGGGTATTTCCAAGTAATGGCTGAACCGGTTTCGACCTGTGTCCACGAAATTTTCGATTTTCTTCCCTGGCAAATACCTCGTTTGGTAACGAAATTATAAATCCCTCCTACCCCGTTTTTATTGCCCGGATACCAATTCTGTACCGTGCTGTATTTCACTTCGGCATTCTCGAGCGCCACGATTTCAACCACTGCTGCATGCAGCTGGTTTTCGTCGCGCATAGGCGCGGTGCAGCCTTCGAGGTAACTCACATACGAACCTTCGTCGGCCACGATCAAGGTACGTTCGAATTGACCGGTACCCGACGCATTGATGCGGAAATAGGTCGATAATTCCATCGGGCAGCGCACTCCTTTCGGAATGTAGCAGAACGAACCATCAGAGAAAACAGCTCCGTTCAAGGCTGCGTAAAAATTATCGGTGTAGGGTACTACCGAACCCATGTATTTCTTAATGAGCTCGGGATGCTCCTGGACAGCCTCAGAAAAGGAACAGAAAATAATGCCTAGTTCACCCAGCTTTTCCTTAAAGGTAGTTTTTACTGAAACCGAGTCGATAACGGCATCAACAGCTACACCCGTAAGGCGCTTCTGTTCCTCTAGCGAAATGCCGAGTTTTTCGAATGTTTTACGAAGTTCGGGATCCACCTCCTCGAGACTATTCAATTGCTTCTGCTTTTTGGGGGCAGCGTAGTAAATAATGTCCTGAAAATTGATGGGTGGATAATGCACATGTGCCCAATCGGGTGATGTCATTTTTTGCCAGTAGCGAAAAGCTTTGAGGCGGTATTCGAGCATCCATTCGGGTTCTTTTTTCTTGGCCGAAATAAACTTCACGATATCTTCATTCAGCCCCTTGGGAGCCGATTCCATTTCGATATCGGTGGTAAATCCGTACTTATACTCCGAATTGATGTGATCCTCTAAAATTTCGTTGCCCGTGCCCGCCATGCTCTTAAACTATGTTAAACCGCAAAGCTTTCGCCACAGCCGCAGGTACGGGTAGCGTTTGGATTGTTGAATGCAAAGCCTTTCCCGTTAAGGCCACCGCTGAATTCGAGTTCGGTACCCACCAGATAGAGAAAACTCTTCTTATCAACGAGAATCTTCACGCCTTTGTCTTCGAAGAGCTGATCGCCATCGCGCATTTCGGTATCGAAATCCATCTTGTACGATAGGCCGGAACAACCTCCTCCCTCAACACCAACACGTAAATAGCTATCAACGGCAAACCCGCTTTCGGTCATCAACTGAGCGAGCTTCGTCTTTGCAGTTTCTGAAACGGTTATCATATATTTTCTCCTTATAAAGCGTTAAACACTGCATCAGCCAGATTTGTTTCAAAATGCAGGGTTGTTATTTAGAATAAATCTAAAAACAGAACAAAAGTAAGGAAGATTAACGAATTACCAACTTAAAGTTTCTTTACTCGATACCGCACAAGAAAGTATCCAGCGCCATTTTGAAGTTAACTTAATCAAGA
>CANMGM010000189.1 GCA_947497195.1 Bacteroidota bacterium | reverse complement strand
TCAGTTAACTTTTGCAGCGCCTGTGTTGCCAGTGGCCCTTGAACGGCGAGCAAGGCAGTTTTGGCGGAGATGTCTTCCATATCAACACCCCAGGTATCGTTTTGCTTGAGCCAGTTCCAGTCTTTCTCGATGTTGGATGCATTCACAACCAGCATGTATTGGTCTTCGCGGATGCGGTAAACCAAGAGATCATCGACAATACCCCCGTTCAGGTTCGGAAAGCAGGAATACTGCACTTTGCCGTCAGTGAGTTTCGATGCATCATTCGACGTGGTTTTTTGGATGAGATCTAAGGCATGCGGCCCACGAAGTATAAACTCGCCCATGTGACTTACATCGAAAACACCTACCTTTTGGCGCACGCATTCGTGCTCCTGAATAACTCCTGCATAGGTAATCGGCATTTCGTATCCGGCAAAGGGAAGTATCTTGGCGCCAAGCGATTGATGCATGGCGTAAAAAGGCGTTTTTAAGACTTCGTTCATAGCATGTAATTTAAAGCGCGAAGCTAACCAATTCGAATCGCACAAAATTGAATTGTTGAGAAAATGTGAATCAATAGTCGATTAATTGGACGTGCCGTTTTTCTATCTTCACGCCCCAAAACCATTTTCATGAAGGCCCCAAAAATCATCCTGATTTTTTCATTGGTATTTTTTCAGCTCCTCCTAAAATCACAGCCCTGTGTAATTCCGGTGAACGCTCTTAATTTTCAGCAACTCAAACGCAACATAAGTAGCATTCCAGTTAACGGAAATCGTTTGATGCGCGCAAAGGAAACAGTGCAGTCGAATTGCCTAACTACGGTGCAACTGACCGAGATTATGCAATTGTTTGGTTCCGATTTAGATCGCTTTGAATTAGCGTCGATAGGTGTTAATGCACTAACAGATCATGAGAACGCCTATTTGTTGATGGATCAGTTCCGACAGTTTTCGTTCGCCTTCTATTTGTACGATATGCTGCATGCACCGGTATTGCAGCCTGCACAACCCAATTTATCCAATGTGCCGGTTCCTGCTCCACTTCCGGTAATGACATTTCCGATGCTGAGCTATCCCGAAGCATCGGTATACAATGGCAAACGAAACTGTACTGCATATTTGGCCGAAAACGATTTTATGGTGTATGCGCAGGATGTATTCAGCAAGCCAAACGAGGGTATTCGCATGGACGCCGCCCTTGCTTTGGTTTCCAAAACATGCCTGAGCGTAGCGCAATTGATGAAGCTTGCAAGTTTGCTCTCTATCGAAAACAACCGATTGGAATTATTGAAGCAGGGATACCGCAATGTGTTTGACGAACAGAATTTCGATTTTGCACAACAGGTTTTTTCGCATCAACCCAATAAAATTGCCTTGGCAGAATTCTTAAAGGCGAATCGAACGATAATAATTGAAACGCCGGTTCCACCGCCATGCGTTGTATCGCCACAGCAGTTTCAGATGCTGCGTGAGAACCTTGCCCGCGAAAGTTCATCGAACACCCGATTAACTGTTGCGAAGAATCAGATTCCGGTGATGAAATGCTTCACTTCGCAGCAGATGAAGGAAATTTTATCGCTATTTTCGAGTTCAATTGATCGTCTCGATTTGGCAAAGTTTGCTTACGGATTTATTCTCGATCGCGACATGTATTACCTAACGGTGAGTTCGGTTTTCAGCTCAAGTCTTGATAAGGAAAACCTTAGCAATTACATTAAAAAACAACCTTAACCTTAGCATACTAAACTTAATCATGAAACGAACACTCCAACTTTTGGCATTAACAACGTTTTTGTCATTTACAATACAAGCTCAATCGCGCAAAGGTGTTGAATATTCGGGCACCAAAGCTCGCTACTCGATGATCGGTAAAAGCAAAATATTCTCGGAAGGTGTAAAAAACGTTGAGTACGAGATCCTCTTCAATAAAAAGAAAAATACCCTTACCGTAAACGCCGGCCCAAAAGATAAATGGTATGTTGTTGAATTGATTGCGCTCGATACCATAGCCGGAAATTTAACGCATATAGGCCGATTGGAAGGCACCGAGAAAGAAACCGATGTGCAGAAAATTGCCAAATCGCGTTGCGAAGTGCGTTTCCAGTTAGATAAGGTAAGCATTAAAATCGGCGAGTCGAAACTGGAGGAATACCTGCTCGACGGAGCCAAAGTCTGGGAAGATAAACCCATGTCGAAATAAAGGAAAGATCCGGTTCTGATTTTATCCGAACCTGAATCTTTCCTTCGATTGTAGCCTAGGACTCGTCAGTTCTTGTTAACGCTGTTTGTTTTAAGTATCTCGTTCACGCTGATTTCGGTGAGGTACTTTTTAATTCCTTCACGATCCACATAGGACCGCGTTAGCAGTTTCCCTTCGATAACAATCTGATTGCCTTTCTCGAGATATTTCTCGGCAAAATCTGCCTGTCGGCCCCAGGCAATGATGTTATGCCACTGGGTTTCTGACACCTTGTTGCCATCTGCGTCTTTGTAATTCTCGGTTGTAGCGAGACTAAACTTTGCCAGTTTTTTACCTTGCGCGAGTTCTTTGATTTCGGGGTTTCCGCCAAGGTTACCGATTAACCTCACGGAATTGCGTAAGCTGTTCATGTTTTTTGTTTTTTTGGGTTAGTGAAAAATGGGTGCACCCGTGTTTGTTCCGATTATCAATTGACATTGCAAGTGTACAAAGGCGATTTTGAATTAGTCGTTAATAAACGTTTATAAACGTTTAATTACGGCTATGGAGCTTTTAGCTTTATTCAAATAGCTTTCCTGTATTGAAAAACAATCGATCTAAGCGTGTGAAATTTGAATGAAATCAACGAGCCAGAAATGTACTTCTTCTTATGCTGTAACAGCATTCGTTTTCGGGTAAATCGTTTTTGACAAGATTTCCTATAATTTCATATTCAAGCGTAAAACCTGCTTTTTCGAGCGCTCTTCTCGAACGTGCATTCGAGGAGAAAGGCCTTGCGTATATTCTATCCAAGGACCAGGTATCAAAGGCATATTTGCACATTTTATGAATGGCAGCAACCATGTATCCATTCCCCCAAAATGCTTCTCCAAGCCAGTAACCCATTTCTGCATTTCGGCGATAGATGTCGTTTTGGGGGTATACTCCGATGGATCCGGCTAATGCGCCTTCAACCGTTATGGCTAAAATTTTACGTGGATTTTCTGAAAGTGCAAATGCAATGAAACGTTCAGCCGCCTCGCAAGTATAGGGCTTGGGAAATCCGTCTGTTAAAAATTCCGTAACCTTTGGGTTAGCAGCCAATGACACCAATGCTGGGATGTCGGTATTTCTCCAGGGGCGCAACGTAACATGCATAATACTGAATTAGGTTTGGAAAAGCTTATTCAGAAAGTAAACGATTAAATTTAGTTTTAATACTAAATCGGGTAAATGTTTTTAAAAACTTTTTTACTTGTTTCGAATACATTCCTGATTACCAGGTGTTTTAAATTGGCAGAAGTATCCGCATTCGGCGATTACCTGTTTGTAATATTGCGTGTTACTGTATTCATCACGCAAGCTTCTGAAATAAACTCCTGCTTTGAACGCATCCGAATTTTCGATTGTGTAATCGGTTTCGAGCCATCGATTGTGCTCGCACTTTGCAGCCATCCAGATGCATTTCGCCTTAAATTCAGCATCGGTGCTTAATGCAAAGGCTTTTAGATAATTCTCGCTCGCAGCCTCACAGTTGTAATACCCTTGGATTTTCATGTTTTTTTCATCCGTATAGCCGGCGAACCGATTCGAATCCGTATAGTCCCAATTCACCACTGTGGCCGATAATAAACGCGCATTGCCATACCAAGTCATGTTGTACAAGCCGTTGGCCATCAAAAAATAATTTATAGCCCGTTCTTTTGCATCGACTTTCAAATCGTTGGCCTTTGAATTCATTTCGAGAATCTTATCAACGAATTTCCGCTTCGTATACGGAGTTTTCATCGGTTTTGCATGGTCGCAATCGTGGCAATCCACAATACGGATGTTAAAAGGATTCCCCAGCAATTCATTCGTTCCGGCATCCGGGTGCTTTGCATAAATGGTGCGTGCCGCCTCAAAATTACCTGCATATATTTCGCCAACAGCAAGCACATCATACAGTTCGGTGAGCTTTATCGGATACCCCGCCAACACATACTTTTCGAAGGGTGTATGATTCGTTCGCAGCATGAAATCAATCATCTCCTGAGTTTTGGCAGTACTCCGATAAAATTCATCGGGCGATGGTTCCGCAAGCTCGGCGCGAAGCTCATTTCCGTTTTCGCTGTATTGCTTCCGCATAAAACGCAAAATCATGCGTTCGGCATTTTCGCTGCGTGTGGCTAAAAGTCCCGAAGGATTTAATCCCTGAATGAGATTCAGTATCTCCTGTTCATCTTGCTGACGAAGCTGCTTCAGTTTGTTCCATTGTGCAATAAGTTGGTGAATGGCCGCCTGTGCTCGAATTAGCGGATTGTCTTTCCCAATTTCTAGTGCCTTTTCGGTTTGTCGCAAACACAACTGCTGATCGCCACGAAGGTATGTTACAAACGCCTGAGCCATTAGCCAAACACCTTTATCTTCGTTGCGAGAGGCGGCAATCTTCGCAATGCTGTTATCGAGTTCCTGCAGTTGTTTAAATTGCACGCTATGCCAAGAAAAGTACGGATCAATTGTGAACTGCGTGGTATCGACTTCGTTCATCGAAAAATCGCTCTCGCCCGGATAACGTGAATTGCTTAGGGTGTTGTGTTCTGCAATATTAACGGCACGCACCATCAGCAAGGGAAGTAAATCTGATTGCGGATTGATAGCGGCAATCTCGTTCATGCCACGAATAGGGTCGGCATATACGCCCAGTAAGTGCCAGAGTAATTCCTTATCGCGCAGATTTTTAGCCAGAGCCAAGGTTTGCTGCCACTCGGTTTCGTGTTGTGGGTGAAAACTTTCAAATGCCGACACACGGTATGCCGCACCTTCATCGTACATGCGCGCGTACCAGAGATTGGCTTCCGAGAATCGTAACAATTTACAAAGGGATGCTGCTTCGTAGCCGTG
>CANMGM010000188.1 GCA_947497195.1 Bacteroidota bacterium | reverse complement strand
TAGCATCTCGGCAAATCCAATCACCTGCAGCACATTATTTCAGGGCGCTGCCCCTCATTTCAATTTAACCACAATCTGTTCTACTATGATTTCAGGGCGCTGCCCCTCATTTCAATTTAACCACAATCTGTTCTACTATGATTTCAGGGCGCTGCCCCTCATCTTGGTGATGATTCGCGCCAAAATATTTCAGGGCTACGCCCCTCATTTCAAATTAACCCCAATCTGTTCTACTATGATTTCAGGGCGATGCCCCTCATCTTGATGGAGTTCTACTATGATTTCAGGGCTACGCCCCTCATCTTGGTGATGATTCGCTCAAAAATATTTCAGGGCGCTGCCCCTGATCTTGATGGAAATTCGTCCTGAAATATTACCAGAGTCAGCACCCCGACACCTTCGTATTTCTACCTTTCTTTCGAATGCAGCCGCAGCGTTAGCATAAAATTCCTTCCCGGCGCATTGATGCCACTCGAGAAGGTACGGTATTGCGTGTCGAGCAGGTTGTCGATGCCGCCCTGTACGGTTAACCAATTCGTGACCTTATAGCTTAGGCGCAGGTTGAGCGTGTACCAAGCCGGCATGCCGTCGGGTGTTGCATATTGTTGGTTGTCTTCGCCGCCCAAGCTATAATCGGCAATGCGTTTCCATCCGTTGTAAACCATAAACACTCCTGCATGCATACGCTCGGTATCGTAGCCCATATCCAGGCGCGCATTGAGCGGTGGTATATGGTCGAGCGGAACGTTTGTCGTATCGGTTTCGATGCGCCCATAGGTATAGTTTACCCCGGCTGCCAGCGAGAAGTGTTCAAAAGCTTCGATGCGCAGGTGCGAGCTAAATCCCTGAATAAAGGCTTTCTGCTTGTTTTGTGGGGCAAATACAGCCGATGTCTCACCCCCGTAAGCAATGCTGTCGGCTCCGTTCAACTGATACGGTGAGACCACTATGGCATCCATAAATCGGGTGTAGTATACCGTGTTTTCCCAGCTAAGACCTCGCTGGTTGCGGAAGGTAAAACCCAACTCGGGACTTATGGTCATCTCGGGTTTGATTGACGCATTGGGCACTATAATGCGCCCGGGGGCCGATTCGAAAATCTTACTCAGATCATCTACATTCGGGACGCGGTATCCACTCGAAATGCCCAACCGTAAGGTTGAATGCTCTTCAATTTGTTTTACAATACCTATGCTCGCCGAAAATACGGGCACATTCTGATTGATTTTCGTGTAGGGTAATTTGAGATATGAAGTATCTATTATCGTGGAGTTGAGCACCGAGTAACCCAGGCGTGCCGAACTGTTCAGGCGTAAATCACGCGTCAAATCAACTCCATGCAAAATGTAAAGGCCCGAATTAAGCATATGGTTAATGCCGTCGGGATAACGGGTGCCGGTTGGTGACGAATTTCCCGATTCGAGATCGAACGCCGTAGCCGTCGATTTGAGGTTGTTAAACTGCGCATCGATACCCAGTCGCAAAGTTTGTTTTTCGGTTTCGCGCACCAGTTCGGTAAAAGCCCCAGCCACCTGCACGTTTTCAATACGACTTGTTCGCTTCGGATTACCAAATTTTCGGTCAATGCGACTTTCTTCGATGTCTTGGAAATTCAATCCAGCTTTGATGCGTCCAAAAAATCCCTTCTTAAGATTTTGACTGTAATCGTAAGCAGTTAAAAAGCGTTTCTGCGGACCGTAATACCACTCGGCAAATTTCAATCCAGTGGCTGTAGGATCTGTAAGCCGGTCGTAACGAGGCACATCGCTGCTGGTGGAGTATTGAAAATTGAGTTTATGCATGCCCGATTTTCCTGATTTAAAGGCAAATTTCTGCACAGCATCGTATTGTTTGTAGGCACTACCAACTTGCAATTCGGGTGTTGAATTGACCAAAAGCGAATCGCTGTTGTTAATGCGCGAAACATAGAAATTTCGCTCGCCAAACGATTTTCCATAAAACGGATTGATGGCTTTACCTCCCCGTAAATCGCCGAAGTCAGACAGGGTAAATGAAGTGAATGAACTAAAATTCTTCCAGCCTAGGTTCAAATCGCCATGAAGGGTTTTCTCATTATTCGCAGTGCTGTAGCGTGAAGCAATATTCGATTCTACAAGCAACTTATCGCTTTCTGCAAATTTGGGGTTTCGTATTATCAAATGTACTACACCACCCAGTGCATCGGTTCCGTAAACGCTCGATGCCGGGCCCGATAATACTTCGATGCGGTCGAGTGAGAAATTATCAGCCGTAATAACATTCTGTAGGTGTCCGGAACGGAAAATCAAGTTGTTCATTCGCACACCATCCACTACAAGCAGAATTCGGCTCGCTTCAAAACCACGAATAACAGGACTACCGCCGCCCATTTGACTTTTTTGTATGAACACATTGGGATTTGACGCCAATGCATCGGCTGTTGTTTGTGACTGCAGATTTTTAATCTGCTGTGATGTAAGGATGTTGATTTGCTGACTTACTTTTTGTTCAAATTCGGGTTCGCGGCTGGCCGAAATTACATATTGCTTCAGTTCGATTGTGCGGATTGAATCTTTGGCAATCTGCCCAAATGATTGAATAGAAATACACGTAAGGCAAGCAATTGCCAGACTGTTTTTTATCATGAAATGTAGATTGAATTGAATAGCCGAATTCATCCAGCTATTCGTTGGTTAACAAAGGCATTGAAACTTAAAACATCGTTTACCCTTTGCTTTCCGGCGGTTGTTCAGTGCTTTCGACTGTGCATGATTCCCAATTCGGATGAATATACTCCGAATGGCAATCTGATTCATGAATAAAATTAAATGCACGAATGCAGCTTTCTTCAGGCAGAAAAAAATTCAAATGCATCAAGGCAAACAGGTAAGCATCGCCCTTATCATTACTGGGGTTCGAGCGGGAAGAATGAATCAACAATGTGATCAGTCGCGCCTCGAAACGATCTTCAAGTGCCGAAACCCTTACCGAATCGCCCTCATCTGCAATCGAAATCACATCAAACATAAGCCCGCCAATTTCAAGTTCCTTACCGCCATCTAGCGAATACGCGTGAAAGTTTTCCTTGCTTAGGATAAAAGTCGCCGCGTTTGAAGGATTCGATTTAGCGCGAAATTCCTGCTGTACAACACGAACAACTTGCAACGACTTGATACCCATCCACAAACCGCCTGTTTGCAAAAACAACACAAAAAGCACCACAAGCGGAGCTATGTTAGCATAGCGTTTCATGATTTTTTGCAGCGGATGATCAGCACACTGGGTAAATGCTCTAGCCAGGTACTCTTGCTTTCGAGCAGCATGCGCCAACTATCGTATGTAATGAGCATTAAATCCTGTTGTTCGAGGAAACTCTTCTGAATTAATTTATCTTCGAAACGTTTCATTTTACCGGGAAATTCGGTATTAAAATAGACGATTTCGCGTTCTACTTCTGCAAACCCCTGTTGATCGCTCAGGGTAATTTCGGAGCCGGAATTGCGCGTGAAGTTTGCAGCATATTTAAGCAGAACAGCATCCTCGATTCGAAAAACAGGAATAAAGATGCTATCGGCATCCGAGAAATTGCGGTCAATCATTACCGCCACATCGCAATCGCTATCCTGAATAAAACTCCTTGCCTTCTCATCAATTAAGTCATTAATCGGTAAAATCGGACGTTGACCAGTGATGGTGTCGATCAAATTTTCGGGCGCAAACGACTTCGTTACACCAACGATATTGCCAAGCAAAGATCCAGTATAGAGCGATTTACCCGCACCCAGCAACAAAAGATCGGTTTTATCTTCCTGAATCTGTCCATCGACCTCTTTAAACAGGTCGGCGGCAAACTTATATTCGCGGCGGAGTGGCACTTCAAGTTTTTCGGCTTCAGCAAGGATTGGTCTAAAGCTTTGGCGTTCGAAATCTTCGACATTAATCAAACTTACATCGGCTCCGAGCGTTACGTGAATGGCTTTGTATTCGATGGCCTTATTATTCTGACCAAGCATTTGTGTAGCGAGGCGTAAAAGTTTTCGACCTGATGAAGCCAGACCGAAGGAAATTAGAACTTTATACAAACCAACCTGCTGCTTTTCTGAAATCGATTTTACGGCATCTGCTTTTCGGTACACGAAATCGATAAAACTCAGTCCCGGGCCTGTGATGAACGTTGTGAAAAGCGCCATCACTACAAGCATTGCAAAAATTTCTGGGCTCAAGATACCGAGGTCGAAGCCGATATTTAGGACGATGAGTTCCATCAGGCCGCGCGTATTCATCAAGGCTCCAAGCGAAAAGCTGTCGCGCCACGATTGACCGGTGAGTTTCGAAGCTGTAGTAGCCCCCAGAAATTTCCCGGCAATCGCCACGGCAACAACAAGAGCACAAACTTTCCAGAGGGATGCATCCGAAAGCAGGTTGATTTGTGTACGCAATCCAGTGAATACGAAAAATAGCGGAAGCAACAGCACCAAGGCAACATCTTCGGTTTTCTCGACCAATATCTTTCTGAAATTAATTTTAGGCGGCATCACCACACCTGCTAAGAAAGCGCCGAACAATGCATGTATTCCGATGATTTCGGTTGCCCAGGCCGATCCAAGCATGGTAATAAAAACCATTGCAATAATGCCGCGCGATACACTTTCGCGGTTCGAATAAATGTTTCCAAGTCTGATCATGAATGGACGCAGCACGAACAACATAAACAATACATATAGCACCGAAAGCGCTATAGTTACCAGCGCCGATGCGAGTGAGCCGGCTTTGACAACCGCAATGACTATTGCCAGGATGCACCATGCCGTGATGTCATCAATTGCAGCAGTAGTGATGGCTAAAATCCCCAAGCGGGTTCGCGAAAGCCGCCGTTCCTGAATAATGCGTGCTAAGACCGGGAAGGCGGTCACACTCATTGAGATTCCCATAAAGAGTCCAAAACCCAGAAAAGGGACATTCGCAGGGGCAAAATCGGTGTAGAGGTAATATGCGAGACCAACACCGAACGTAAACGGAAACAAAATACCCACATGCGAAATGAAGATGGCCTCTTTGAACCTGCTGCGCAAAACGC
>CANMGM010000187.1 GCA_947497195.1 Bacteroidota bacterium | reverse complement strand
TAAAGCTGGGTACCGCACAAATCGACGAGGCTGCAGGTAAATTATTGAAATTCGCCAAGGGAATCGATACAGAAAAAACATCAGCTCCCAAATCGCTCAATATCATTACCGGCACCGGAATAAGTTATACGCGAAACGACGGCGTGAATGTGATTTCATTGGCGTCACTGGGTGTGTAGAAATTGTTGTAGCATGGAATTATTTTCTGAAGTCGGGTTCTCATGTTCGGCGCTTTTCGGTTCAACATTAAGTACGAGCTTAGTTAACAATTTTGTAACATTGCAGAAGATTCAACACACCATGCAGCTTAAAATTCAATTTACATTGCTTGCTTTCATTTTGTTGTTTTTTGGTTCCTGTACCAAGGAAGCAGGCGAGGGGGGAAGTTCTACGTTAAAAGGTAGGATTTACGGCTACGATATCAATACTTCAGGAATCGTAACCGATAGCGCCGCAGTTCAGGATGCCAGAGTTTATATTTCCTATGGAGATAATACTACCGTCGATGATGATACGCGTTCATCTTACACCGGGGAATATGCTTTTAGAGGATTACGCAAAGGAACGTATACTATTTTCGTTTATTCGCAATGCAACGATTGTCCATTTAACCAGGAAGTGAAGAAGCAGGTTGTTGAAATAACTGAAGCCAACCAGGAAGTTTTGGTTCCAGATATAGTAATTTTTGATTGATGGCGGTAAACCCCGATTCTGTGGCTATTTTGAGTGCGTTTTCTGCGGTCGATCTCTCCGGACTCGAACGGGTCAAACTCATGAACCGAGTCGATCAGAAATTTATTTTACCCGAATCGCAGCTCAACGAATTGTTGCATGAACTTCTTTCCCATTATCATATTTTGGAAATTGATGGGAAACGCGAATTCGCATACGATAGCTTGTATTACGATACAAATCAACTCGATTTATACCGCGATCATCATAATGGCAAACCCAATAGGGTTAAGATACGCAAGCGCGATTATCTGGATACAGGAAGTTCGTACTTCGAGATAAAGCGCAAGATTAAAGGATATCGCACCGAGAAATACAGGATTCAAACCGGAATGGATGCTGAGATTGGTTCAGATGAGAGTCGACTTCTAACAGCACACGATTTGGAACACCTGAATTTAATTCCGAGTATAAAAATCCACTACCACAGAATAACGCTTGCCGGAATCGAAACTCCAGAGCGCATTACCATTGACCGTGCCCTCGAATTTGAAGATAACGAACATCGGCAGCATTTGGAGGGTTTGGTAATTATCGAAGTAAAACAGGATCAGGTAAAACGCGAAAGTCCTATCATTAAGGCTTTGCGTAAACGCCGCAATCGTCCCTTCGGCATATCAAAATATGCGCTGGGGGTAGTGCTATTGCGCCTGAGTTCCAAAACCAATGCATTCCGCCACAAAGTCACAAAAATAAATCAGCTAATTGCCAATTATGGAGCCTAATGATGTGTTAAACGAAACGCTTTCTGCAGCAGGAAGTCAAAACCTGCTTGATTTCGCCATTCGATTTGGCATCAATTTGATAGTGATTTTTGTTATTGTTCGGCTGCTGTATTATCCGATGCGCAGGAACCGAGATTTTCTTTTTACATTTTTCCTATTCAACATCATCAACTTCCTTATTTGCTTTTTACTGAGCAGTGCCAAGTTGAAGATGGGATTTGCCTTCGGGTTGTTTGCCATTTTTTCGATTCTGCGTTACCGCACCGTTACTGTTCCGGTGCGCGAGATGGGTTATTTCTTTATTTCGGTAACACTCGGAATTATCAATGCCTTAACATCAAACGAGCAGGGAATGATTCTGCTCATCTTGGCGAATCTGATTATCCTTGCCGTTGCGTGGATAATCGACCATAAAGTGCGCGTTGTTCATGAAAACTATAAGGAAGTAATTTATGACCGCATCGACTTAATTGCGCCCGATAAACGCGAGGAAATGCTGGCAGACCTTCGGCAACGTACCGGCTTGGCTGTGCATCGTGTTGAATTTAGTAGGATTGACTTTTTCAGAGATACGGCGAGGATTTACATTTTCTATAACGATCACCGCAACGATTCTGCTGTTGCAATTAGTGCGCAGGGTGATGATGATTAGAGGAATAGTGTTTTTTTGGTTGTTCGCTCCGCTGTATCTTTATTCTCAAAGTGATTCATACGATTGGCAACTTTGGTCGGGTTTTTCGATTGAAAACAACGATTTTGAACGTTTAAATCTTGGCCTGTCGTACCAAAACAGACTAGATCGCGATATTAGTCGCATCAGAGGGCATTACACTACGCTGGATGCTTCGTATAAGTGGCGCAAGAAGATTCGATTGCTTGCTGCGGTGCGGTTTGCAAGTTCAGATCGTTGGGATAAGCTCAGGTTAAGCATGGGTTTTTCACGCAGTTTTGATTTGCTTTCAGGTACAACAGTTAAATTAAGAGCCTTATGGCAATTTCAGGCTTTTCCCGGTTCCGATATCCGCTATGGTATAAATGTTCCGCAACAAAATTATCGGTGTCGTTTTACGCTGAGACAGAAAATATTTAAAAAAACGTGGATTAACCTGCATACAGAACCGCTTTGGCGTGCCGAGCCCGGTACATTTGAATTCAACAGAATTCGCTCTACTGTGCAGTTGGAGCGCTCTTTACCGGGTCCATGGTCGCTCACGCTTGGATATCTGCGCCAAAATGGATTTAACCGTGGCACGAATATGCAGGCCATATTGTTTGAAATGCAGTATTTTTTTAAATTGCGTAAAAGGCGCTGTTTATTGCTTGATATAAAAATTTAAATCGTCAGTATGCCTTAAAGCCGAAGGGGGTAACTAAAAAGTTTTATTCAGAATCCAGCTTTCTTTCAATCGATATTTTTAAGATTTAAACCTTTATTTCTTTTTGCAGTCTTCGTCCGGATCTAGTTTTCTTTCTATTGATTTTTTTAAGATTTACACGTTACTTTCTTTTTTTTGCCCTCGCCCCCATTACATTAAAGGCGAGCGATACGCTTTTTATTGCGGCTGATTATCAAGCAGGTTCTAACAACGTGCTTCAGGTGTTTAAGGCTTCGGTTTATATTTCTAATCTTACATTTTATAGGGAAGGCAAGATTATTGGCGAAAAATCAACGCCGCGCCTGCTACATTTGGTGGATGGAAAGCAAATGCTTCATGTAATTCCGAGCAGAGCAGATGCCTTTTCGTTTACACTTGGAATCGACAGCAGTATTCAGGTAAAGGGCGCTTTGTCGGGCGCACTTGATCCCGTTCACGGGTTTTACTGGACATGGCAAAGCGGCTATATCCATTCAAAAATAGAAGCGAAATTGCAGGATGCTGAAGGAATGGAGAAGGAAATAATCTGGCACATCGGCGGCTATCAGACGCCTTACAACTCTATACGTTCGTCATTGCTCAACATTCAGCCGGGCAATGCAAACCTTATCTTGAATCTTGATGCACTTTTCAATTCAGAATTCGTTTCGAAGAATCCTACAGTAATGTCGCCCGGAAAAGCGGCTTGCTCAATCAGCGATTTAATCATTAAACAATTCAGCATTCAACAATGACGAAACTGGTTCTTGCGGGATTGTTGATTGTACTGGTTACAGGCACGAACTATCAGTTTTCGCGGCCTGAACATTTTCCGCAACCCGTTTACAATTTTTCCGAAAACCCACTCAGCGAGGCCAAAATAAATCTTGGTCGCGCCCTTTTTTACGATAATATCCTTTCGGTCGATTCAAGTGTTTCATGCGCTTCGTGTCATTCGGTGTACAATTCCTTTGCACATACCGACCATGCACGCAGTCACGGCATTCAGGATCGCATCGGTAAGCGCAATGCTCCGGCGCTAATCAACCTTGCCTGGCAGCCTCTGTTTATGTGGGATGGCGCCGTAAATCACCTCGATGTACAATCGCTCGCGCCCTTAACACATCCCGATGAAATGGGCAATAATTTAAACACCTTGCTTGCACGATTGCGACAATCTACCTTGTATCCTGCATTGTTCAATTCGGCCTACGGCGACACTTCCATTTCAAGCGAGCGCTTCCTGAAAAGCATCGCGCAGTTTATGCTTACGTTGGTGAGTGCCAATTCGAAATACGACCGGGTGAAGCGTTCCGAAACTACATTCTCAGTACAAGAGAAAAAAGGATATTCTCTTTTCAAAAAGCATTGCAACACATGTCACCGAGAGCCTTTGTTCAGCGATTATTCCTTCCGCAACAATGGCTTGCCTCTTAATCCTGATTTAAATGATTCGGGCCGCGTTGCAATCAGCCTGAACCCGGAAGACCGCTTTCGGTTTAAAGTGCCAACACTCCGCAATCTTGAATATTCGTATCCTTACATGCACGATGGGAGGTTTACGCGCCTTTCGCAAGTATTGAAGCATTACGCAATACCCGGCGGAAATCCGGGAGTCACCGATGCTGCCCTTGCAAGCGGAATTTACTTAAGCGATGAAGACAAAACCGATTTAATTGCATTTCTGCTCACATTGAATGACTCATCGTTTGTATTCAACCCATCATTTGGTTATCCTTTTACCGTATTTTCAACCGTCAAACCATAATTCATCAACATGAAAAAAATCATCACCATCATTTCTGTCAGCACAGTAGGTTTGCTTAATGCACAGCTAAGTCCTGCAATTACATCTTGGATCCAAAATCTAAGCGGCAGTACAGGGAGCCATTATGTAAACGGGAATCCAACGCCCATTCAGGATGCCACGCTTGCTAATGTACAAACTGTTCAATATTCTGCCCAATGGGTGTATGTAGGCACGAAAGGCATTCCGGCTTACCCAACCGGGCCGTTTTTGGATGGTAATCCTTCGATTGCGCAGCCGCAGAACGGATACTTCAAGATTTCGTTGAATCCGCAGCCAAATACAGGTACGCCAACCAATACCACTGGTGGCAACATTGGCATTTTCATTAATGGAGTGGCTTTGTTTGATTACCGCGATGGGGTATCGTGGCGGGCTTCAACCAATAGCCTTGGCGGTGGTCCGTTAGGCGGCATGGGCGATAACATCTGGAATCGCGATGCT
>CANMGM010000186.1 GCA_947497195.1 Bacteroidota bacterium | reverse complement strand
CTGCGAATAATGCCCGCCGCTTATACCGATGGCTCCGCAAAGCTGACCATCGATCGAAATAGGCGAGCCACCTCCTAGTAAAATAAAACCGGGTAATTGATCGGCACCATGCATTAAAATCGGATCGTCTTTAATGAAATTGTACCAGGCATTTCCGGTAGGTATGCCAAACCCAACTGCCAATACAGCCTTTTTACGAGCGGTTTCAACCGAAATTAAGGGCGCTCCATCCATGCGGGCAAACGCTTTTTCAACGCCACTTTCGTCGACAATACTTACCGAAATCTTCAAGCCAATTTCGGATGCTTTTTTCATTGCCTCCTTCGCCATTTCTATAGCCAAATCAATCGATACAGATGCTTTTTCGAACTTTTTCATAGGGCAGATGTTTGATTAAACAGACAATTTCAACTCAATATTAGGAAATAAGTTTCAATTCAATGTTAATTTTATTAATTCATACGGGCTTGGGTTTTGTTTTACAAACTTATTATACTCGACAAATAGCGGGTTATTGCTCGTGGGAGAGCATATTGATATAAATCATCACGTTTTATGCGGATCGCATTATTCCAATCATCAACAGGCAGTTCTTCGATCCAACAAGTTAAAAAAACAATGTGCAGCCTTTGGTGACTTAGCAAGTGTGTATAAGATTCAGAATATTTGAATTTATACCTTGCTTCGAGCGAATTATGCAATTCGTTTTGTTCTTTAGCATTTTTCGATTCAATAAGCGGAAATTCGTGCAAACCTTGCCAGATATCTTTCCCTTCGCGCTTTCGAACAAGCGTTTCTTGATTTTTATCGATAAAAATTAAATACGAGAAAAAGCGATTGCGCACTTTCGTTTTTCCTTGTTTTACAGGAAAATGTTCTTGATTTTTTGAAGTAAAGCCTGAGCAATGAACCTGCACGGGGCAGCTGGAACAGTTCGGTTTTCGTGGAGTGCAGATTAATGCTCCCAACTCCATCATGGCCTGGTTGTGATTCCCCGGGTTTTTAATGTCGAGCAATTCCTCTGCAAGTGCTGCAATCTGTTTTTTGCCAGTGGGCGAATCTACCGGATCTTCAATGGAAAACAATCGCGCAATAACACGGTTTACATTGCCATCCACCGCTGCGTGCGGCAAGCCAAAAGCGATTGATGAAATTGCGGAAGCGGTGTAATCGCCGATGCCTTTTAAGTCCCTAATCGTGGCGTATTCGTTCGGAAATTCACCCTGGTGTTTGTCCACAATCGTTTTTGCTGCAGCATGCAGATTTCGTGCACGCGAATAATATCCCAGTCCCTGCCAGGCATGCAATACAACATCTTCGTGCGCTTTTGCCAGATCGCGAACGGTTGGGAAAAGCTCAATAAAACGAAGGTAGTATGCCGTTCCCTGATCGACCCGGGTTTGCTGCAAAATTACTTCCGATAACCAAATATGGTATGGATTGGAGCTATTGCGCCAGGGCAAAGGGCGTAGGTTTTTTTCGAACCATTTCGAAAGTTTCGCTGTGATCGGATGAGGTTTGGCCATGGCCGACAAATGTACTTTTAATCCTAATCGTTTTTTCTCTGCTAAGGTGCCGCCTTGATTTGAAACCTAGTGCACCTTGCCCAGAAATCTTTGTAGCATAAGCCGCATTCCAGTGCACGCTCGAGCGCATATTTTGAGCAATTGGATTAGCCCCTGTATTTTCGCTGCATGATAAAAATCAGCAATTTCTTGCGTTAAATTCCCTTAATTCGTAACCCATAAACCATACACGTTTTCATAGCATTCGCTTTTATGCCGGGATTTCAACACATCGACTTCAATGCCATTGGCGCCAAAGATTTGTTGGTGTTCTTCGAGCAACGGCATCATGCCTACGTAAAAAGCATGCTCGAACTCATTCTGCGCAATTTCGATTCGGCATTGCATCAGGAACACACCCTGCACGAAGGAGCCGAATACCTACTCAACTTATTGCTCGAATTGCGCAAGAATGTCGATAAACTCATTAGCATCGAGCAGGAGGCAATCTTCCCCTTCATACGAACCCTCATCGAAGTGCGCGAATCCGAATCTCCAATTCGTTTTCTAAACATTAACCTCAGCGAAAGCACACTAAAGGCCATTCGCCTCGATCATGCGCGCGTACTCGACCTTTTGCATGGTATCCGCGATTTTACCAATAACTACACTCCACCGAAGAAGTGCAACGAAACACTTAAGCTGGTGTATGCCGAACTCGAAGAATTCGACCACGACTTCGGACAATTGCTGCACCGCGAAATCGAGTATCTCTTTCCGCGCATCATAGCCCTCGAACAGGAGGTGGTAATGCGCACTGAAGAGGCAAGAGAGGGTGAACGGCTTCGACGCGGAATGGAATAGACCGCTTGGATAAAATAAACAGGAAATCGATATAGAAATAGCTTGGCTCCATTTCCTGTGGTTAGTCAACTTGTCGCTTGGGCTCCTTCCTTAGCTTACACTTTCAGCAGATTTAACCTTTCTTCCAAAGCGCTTTTTCGCCTTCAAATACAGAATATACATCGCCGGAACAACTATCAGCGTGAGGAACGTAGCTACGATTAACCCGTAAATCATCGTCCAGGCTAGCGGCCCCCAAAACGCTACGTTATCGCCTCCAAGGAAGAAATGCGGTTCGAGTCGGGCAAAAAGTCCTTCGAAATCGATGTTTACACCAATCGCCAGCGGAATCAATCCGAGTATGGCTGCTGATGCTGTTAGAATAACCGGCGTAATACGGGTCGATCCGCCAACTGCAATGGCTTCCTCCGCTTCAAGTCCACGGTCGCGCAGCTCATCGATGAACTCGATTAACAAGATTCCGTTCCGGATTACAATTCCCGCCAACGAGAAAATACCCACGCCGGTCATTACAATCGAAAACACCTGGCCTGTAATGGCATAACCCAAAAACACGCCGATGAGTGAGAACAACACCGTCGAGAAGATCAACAGCGGTTTTACTAGTGAGTTAAACTGGGTTACGAGAATCAGGAACATCAAAGCCAGCGCCCCAAGAAATGCCATTCCGAGGAAATCGGATGTTTCTTTTTGCTGTTCTTGCTCGCCGGTCATCTGAATATCATAGCCCTCGGGCACTTCAATTGTTTTAATAACGCGGTTAATCTCAGCTACAATTTCGTTTGCGGTAAATCCGCTGAGTACGTTCGAAGAAAGCGTAACAACGCGACGCTGATTCTTGCGGTTAATCGAACTGAATGCATTTTCGTATCGTACGCTCGCCACTGCCGAAACCGGCACCTGCTTAAACATTCCCGTACTCATATCAAGAAAGGCCACCTGCATGTTCAACAGATCATCAACCTTATCGCGGAACTCGGGTGCAAGACGCAGGTTAATCTCTGCATCATCATCTACATCGCGAAACTTCGAAATTTCTTTGCCAAAGAGTGCTGTTCTAAGTTCAAGTGCAATCTGAGCCTTGCTCATCCCAACCGCGTTGGCGCGATCGGCATCAATACTCACAATAATCTCCGGTTTGTTGCGCTGCAAATCCGACTGCAAATCTTCGATGCCTTGAATTTTCTCCTTCGCAATTCCGGCGCGTACAAGTTGCTCAATTACCACCAGCTGATCGAAATCGTCGCCCGAAATTTCAATATTGATGGGCTTTCCGGTTGGAGGCCCGTTCGATTCTTTATCGACGGTAATGCGCGCTCCCGGAACATTCCGCGTGGCTTCGCGGATTTTTTCCAGGCATTCGCTGGTCGAGAAATCGCCGCGTTCGGCAAAATCAACAAAGGCTACCGATACTTTCCCTTTGTGCGGAGTAGCAACGCGATCGGGATTCTGCGGATCGCCCGCACCAATGCCTACATTCGAAATCACCGATTCGACATTCGGATTGTTTTTACCGATGACCTTATACACTTTTTCTTCCACCACTTTGGTTACCGAATCGGTTACCTCAGCATCAGTGCCGATTGGCATTTGAATGTATACATAGGCGAAATTCGGATCTCCATTGGGGAAAAATTCCACCTTCGGACTTGAAGCGCCAAAGATGAAAATGGAAATGAAGAATAACACAACCACGCCAACTACAACAGCAATAGGTCGACGTCCTTTCAGGATTTTGAAAATGAAATTCTTGTAGCGCTCAATCACCGATGGCCAAATGCGCTGCTGAAATGCACTGGCCGCCGGACGCAACCAGTAATGATTAACCGGTGTAAGTACAAGCAACAGCAAGAAGAGATTACCCATCGCTGCCGATCCTGATGCATGAAAAACAAGGCCAAGAATTCCGAATAGGATAAGCGGCTTACGCATAGTTTTGGCGGGCACTGGACCATGATTATCGCGTTTCATGAAGCTTACGGCGAAAACTGTGTTCATGATAAAGGCCACAAACAAGGACGCAAAAAGGGTAAGAATCAACGTTACAGGAAGGTAACCCATGAAATCGCCCACAATTCCCGGCCAGAAGAGCAGTGGGAAGAACGGTGCAATGGTGGTTAAGGTTCCGGCTAAAACCGGCACAAAAACCTCGCCCGCAGCGGCTTTTGCAGATGTCTCGATGTCGAAATCGTACTGATGATAAATGCGGTGTGTATTTTCGATAACCACAATGGCATCATCCACGATAATTCCGAGGGCTAAAAGAAACGAGAACAACACGATTACATTCATCGTAAAGCCCAGCGATGGCATAAACAGCAAGGCCACGAGCACCGAAAGCGGAACGGCGAGCGCCACAAAAAACGCGCTTTGCAAGCCCATGAAGAACATCAGAATAATTACCACCAACACAAATCCGATGATAACCGTATTCACCAAATCGTTCAGCTGTGTTTTGGTTTCCATCGATGTGTCGCCGGTGAGCACCACTTCGAGTCCTTCGGGAAATTTGGTGGCTTCGTATTCTTTAATGATGTCTTTAATCTGATCGGCTGCCGAAATAAGGTTCTCGCCCGAACGCTTTATCACGTTCATGGTAATTACCGGTTTGCCCTCAAGGCGAGCAAAATCCTGCTTTTCTTTGTAGGCATCGCGCACATCGGCAATGTCTTTTAGGTAGGCCAGGTTGCCACGGGT
>CANMGM010000185.1 GCA_947497195.1 Bacteroidota bacterium | reverse complement strand
TATTTACGCCAACTCGAAGAAGCAGTTATTCTAACACTTTCTGAATTCGGCATCACAGCCGGACGCTACGAAGGGTATACCGGTGTGTGGATCGACAGCGACAAACCTACGGCGCGTAAAATATGTGCGATGGGCGTTAAATGCGGCCGCTGGGTAACTATGCACGGATTGGCACTGAACGTATCAAACGATTTGTCGTTTTTTAATCACATCGTACCTTGCGGAATTACCGATAAGGCCGTTACGAGTGTTTCAAAGGAACTTGGAACCTCGGATGTTTCTGTTAAAGATGTCGAAGAAAGATTGCTTTTTCATTTGGGCAGGCTCTTTGGTTTTACATATCATTTCTAAATTACCTTGGCATAGGCTTTGATTTCGACTCGAAAATCGAGGTCATGAACAAATTGCTTTTTTCAGCCTGCTTGCTTCTTCTTGCCTCACAACTGGAGGCGCAAAAACTACTTCCCTATAAAGCATTCAAGCGGGGAGAGACATTAAAATATCGGGTACACTACGGAATTATCGATGCTGGCGAGGCAACGGTTTCGGTGGCTCAGGATGCCGTAAAATTTGGTGAAAAGCCTACGTTTCACCTGGTCGGAACGGGTAAGTCGGCCGGAACATTCGATTGGTTCTTTAAAGTGCGCGATCGTTACGATTCCTTTGTCGACGAAACGACACTATTGCCGCAGTTCTTTATGCGCAAAGTCGATGAAGGCGGTTTCATCATCAATCAGGAATACCTGTTCAACCACCCGAAAAAAAATGTTTTGGTTCAGCGTAACGGTACAGATGTGCCCCGAAACGCGGTGAATAAACTTTTCGACATCCCACTATTTACGCACGATATTCTTTCTGCATTTTACTATGCCCGGAATGCCGATTTTGGTACTGTCGAAGCCGGGAAAATGCTATCGGTTATGACTTTTTTTGATGAGGAGCTTTTTCCGTTGAACTTGAAAATCATAGGACGCGAAACGATCAATACGCGGGCCGGAAAAATCAGATGCATCAAACTTCGTCCCGTAATTCAAGAAGGCCGTGTATTTAAAGACGAAGAAGATTTAACGATGTGGGTGTCTGACGATTTGAACAGAATTCCGGTTCGCCTGCAGGCCGAAGTAGTTGTAGGATCGATAAAAATGGACCTGAAGGAATTTGCCAACCTCGCCCATCCGCTTGCATTGGTAAAATAACCCCTTGATTAATCACTAGAAATGAAATGCACGAATGCTTAGCGCCTTAGATATGTGGGCTTAATCCCAAGCAAACGCATATATATCAATCTCTTAGGCCTAATTCTTCAACTGTATTGCGTAATTCGGGATAAAATTCCAAACGTAAGTTTGTTTCTATATATGCCGGAGTAACTTAGCTCCGGCTTTTTTATGGTTCTCAGAAAAATTATATTCCTACTATTCTGCTTTTACCCCCTATTCGGGTTTTCCCAGGTGGGAGAAAGCAGCGCGCTGAAGAAAAAAACAGGACATCGTTCCTTCAACAGGGCACTAGCCAAAGGCCACAGCATAAAGGCCGCGGGAATCCTTAAACGGAAATTATACCGCTACGACCGACGGAAATTGTTTTCGGGCGATTTCGATAAATCGGGATTCGCCGTACGAAAAACGATTCAATGGCTTAGTCGGCAGCCGAACATTCAACAAATCATTGCCGATACATGTGGCGTTCACATTTGCATCTGGCCCGGATGGGTCGATTATGGTATTGTGGCGAAAAGCGATACCGGATTGGTTGAATATGGCTTCACAGTGCAAATGGGACGATCGCGTCGGTTAGGTTACTGGGCGGGCAAGTGGTGGCGACATCGCCCGAAATTTCTGCATTTCAAGCCCGTTGATGGTCGGATTGCTTCTTTTGCAAACAATTGTAAAGTGGAAGAAGAAAATCAACGCCGTATGCTCAACGACAATCGTTTTCGTTTCAGCGTAGATCCGGGACGCTTAAACTGGTCGATAGTTGATGCGCCGAAGTTTGAAGATTCTGAAAAAAATACGCTTCGTTTTAAGGTGGAACTCGAAAATCTGGGCACAGACACGCTTCGTGTGGCGTATCCGCTGAATCAAAATGCCGGCGATAAACTGGTATATGTTCGCTTTCATGATGCGATGAAGCCACGCAGTTTTTTGGAAGCGCGCAGCATCGAACTGCTTCTCGATGGGAATGCACAAGGCCCCGATACGCTCGTTCTTGCACCCGGTGAGCGCCATAGCGAATGGCACAGCTTCAACGATAAACTAAATGGTGACCGCGATTTACGGGCATCGCACACAATCGATTCCTTGCCATACGGTAGCTATCGTGTCGAAATTTTATACAATCCTCCCAAAGCTGTTTCGAACGACTCAACCTTATGGCGGCCATCCTGCGATAGCATTTCGGCATGGTTACCCTACATGTGGAAATTCGCGAATTCTGAAGAACGGCAGGAATTAACAATAAGGGGAGAAGTTGTTGATGGTCAGTCAGAATACGAAACCCAGTTTGGACTCAAAAGCAAATATGTTGGACAGGTAAAAGTGATTGAAACAAGTGATGCTTCGCTAGTGAAACCCGGAGAAATCATTGCCTGGAAATTTACATCCGATTATTATCGCAAGCTACAAGGACGGCCGGTTGCTCTCGAGCCGTTTCAAACGAAAGGAACGCTGATTGGCCTGAGGTTAGACACTTCCTTGCCAGCTGAAACGCTAAAAAATTCGGGATTGCGGTTGTTCGGCATTCGGGAAGGCGGAAAATCGCTCGAGATTTTGGAGAAAGACCGCTGAATTGGGATTAAACGTAAATTTACCTCTGATCGCCTTCTTGTGCGTAGGTTTACGACCGCTTCCTAGACGAAAGCTTGAACGGCTGTTACAGCTATCGATTTATTACATTTGACACACGAACAAGGGCTGTAAAATTTTGGATTTATGTTTTTTAAGCGCAAGAAATTACGTTGGTTTATGATTTTCGGTTCGGTTGATAAAGCCAGGGAACTAGTACCCTTAAATCGAACTGTTCGTGTAGATGTGGATGGAAAGTTCCTCTGTCTTGCACGCACCGAATCAGGCTTTTTTGCGACAGACGAAAAATGTCCGCATCAGAAATTACCCCTTACGCATGGCGGTATCTGCGAAAACGGAACGATTGTTTGTCCGTTCCATCGTTATGCATGGGATTTAAAAAGCGGACGAGAAATTGAACGCCGCGAGGTTAACATTCAGCTCTATACGGTAGAGGAGCGACCAGATGGATTGTTTGTGGGAATAGAAAGCTGAAATGCGTATTGAAATATCGCCTTAACGGTATGCAGGACAATCGTTGAGTCCTTTATACCCCGATTTTTTACCTCCTTTTTTGCTCTTCCCTTTTCCTTTTCCTTTTTTACTGCAAGCCGGATTTTTGTAAACAGAAAACTTAAGATGAAAGTAAATGTCCATGCCGTATACATTTGATCTGAACAGAAAAGGCATTGCTCTGTCGGACCCAATGATGAGGTTGTTGTTTAACCGTACCTGAAGCCCGATTTGAGGATGACGAAAATCCCAAAGTGATAGGGGTATGGAGAGCTCAAGCCGGCGTCGTTCATAACGTGGAACGATAGCTAGCAGTCCGCCGCGCCGAACAGAATTTCCGATCCGGGGGCCAAATGTTGCTGTTCCATTCACGTAAAAGTAATTTTCAAAATTGTAATCGAACTGAACCGAAGCTGCTAAGGGCAACCAAGTAGAAAATGCATTACTTCCTTTTACCTTCCCTTGGGGATTAAATCGAACTTGAATAAGTGAATCAACACCATCGTAAGCGTTTACTCCGGTTGAGTCGTATTTGAACCAGCTCGAACTTACGTCGATGAATTCTTGCTTTGATGCTGAATTTTTGAAGCGAAGGAGACCTATGTCTAACAATGAAGCTCCGGCTTTCCACTTGTAGTCTATTTTTTTGCAGCCACTGCGTTTCGAGTTTGGGAAATAACGGCTTACATCGGCAAGCATCTGTTTGTATTCGGCGCCAATGTCGATCCCAATTCCTGATCCGGCTCCGTAGGCAGGAAAAGCCTGTTGAATGCTACCAGAAAAATTGTAGAACTCCAATAACAGGCTGTCACGAACCTCGTAGTTTAGCTTGTTGGCATCGACACCAATCGTATTAATGCCGGTAAGATAACGCACATTAGCACCAGCGCTGATTAGTGTATTTTTGGTTTGGCTGAAAATGTATCCGTAGCTGAGTCCATATTCGAGCCAGGTAAGGGTGTTCACAAAATTGTTTTCGAGATCGTATCGTTTTGCCAACTGCGGCCCGTATTTGAATCCTTCAACAATGTGAATAGCCATAGGCAGTTCAATTTTTGCAGAAGTGTAGCTCCTTGCACGGGTAATTAACCCAAAAGAATGTTTTCCAACGCTGAGGTGAATCGATGGACCTGTAATATTTAGCAACACCTGTGCTCTCTTAGCCGTGGCTTTTTCGTTGAAAGAAAGATCGGGGAAACCTGTTTTGATGTTCTTCCACAAAAAGAAGTTTTCTCTGTCGTAAAACACAAAATTATTGTGCACGAATACGTCGAGGCCTAAAAGGTTAACGTCGAGAAACAGCTTGGAATCGCACCCTTTTGCAGGATTCAGAAACAAACCCTGAACCCCCGAATAATTCGACGCCGTATAGCCAATCTCTTCCTGTGCATGCAGCTGGATGGGTATGCCGTACATCATAAAACACAGCAACACTATGCATCTCAGATTGCGCAGAAACGGGTATATGTTTAACACAGTCACGGTTGTGAAACAGTATGCAATTAACCCAATTTCGGCAAATTGGTTCCCATTTAAAACGCAAATGTATGCGCTTTATTTGTCGGGCAATCAAATCCCGGAATTTATTAAGGTTTTCAAGGTTGTTATTCCGGATCGGGTTTTTATGAAAAATCCTGTTAACCTTTTGCGTTTATTAATCCAACAAGCACATCCCATTTTAAACGTACACCCGCCAGGGATTGCAGGGAAAAGCCCGCAGGACGTTGAGGCGAAGCCGAAACGGCCGAGGACTTGTACCGGAAAGCCCGCCCG
>CANMGM010000184.1 GCA_947497195.1 Bacteroidota bacterium | reverse complement strand
TTTTAATCCAATCTTACATTTTAATTGTTTGTGCTTTGTTCGAAATATTTGCACTTATTTAACAACAATTAGCTTTTTGGTATGCGATATCCCTTCAGGGGAGGTCAGCTGAAGCCAATAACAACCCGAAGCTAAGCCGTTCAAATTGATTTGGTTGTATGTATTGCTTTCAAGAATGAGCGATGATATGAATTTACCTTCGGCGCCGTAAATAGCGAGGGTATGGTTTTTACTGAATGCGGGAATCTGAAGTATGGTTTCGCCACGCAGAGGATTTGGAAAGGGTACCCAGTACTCGGGCAACTCAATTTTTTGAATCGAATACCGCGCCAGATAATCGGCTTCGGGGTCGGCTTTTATGAACAGAGGGTCAAAACTCAGGGGCAACTCTATTTGCGTCACGGTCTGATTTATTTCTATTGTAACATCCAAGCTGTCTGTACTGCCAATTATTCTTAACGGAATCTGTGTTTCATACAGCGGCGTTGCGGAGCTGCTTCCCACTTGGTTAATATCGAGTAAAATTCTATTGTTGGAGGTGCTGTAATTTAGGGCAATAATGGGGTAGCCCTCACCGGCATACCAATCGTTGAAATAGCGTTCCAGATTCAGGCCTGAAACTGTTTCCATTGTTTCGCGAAATTGCTGTGTATTCGCATATCCAAAGCGCAAATCTGTACGATTCAGGTAAGTTCTTATCCCTTCAAAAAACACTGCATCGCCCAACTTCTTTCGCAACATATGCAGAATCATTGCTCCCTTATAGTACGTGAGTCGACCATCAAATATGCGTTCAACCGAAGTGGTATCATCAACACTAACCGAACCGCCCGGCTGCGCGCAGATTTCGTCGCGGTTATTGCGTTTCCAATAATAAAACGAGGGATTGCTGAAGCGTTCGAAAAACAAGCCGGTGAGGTAGGTGGCGAAACCTTCGTTGAGCCAGATGTCTTTCCACGACGAACAGGTAATCATATCGCCAAACCACATGTGCGCCAGTTCATGCGAGGTGAGCCAGGGCCCTAAATCGGCCATAAAACTCATGGTCTGGTGTTCCATGCCACCGCCCCAGCTAAATTGGGCATGTCCGTATTTCTCGCGCATAAATGGATAAGGCACAAACAAACTGTCGAAATACTGCAGCATGTTCATTACTTCGGTTTGCTGCCAGTCCCATTCGCCCAAATGCTCTGGATAGCAATAATTCAAAAGCTCGAGATTGCCTTCACGAAGCGGAACTGATCGTTTTATTTCGGAATAATCAGTCACCGCAAGTGCTACCAAATAGGTCGCAATGGGATAACGATGCTTCCAGTGATAAATTTGCCGGTTTTCAAGAGTGTCGATGCCCGCAAGTGTTCCCATTCCGGCCGCCCGATTGCCCAAGGGAATGTTGATGTAATAGTCAGACGAATCGATCTTATCCTCAAAACCTTCCTTGCAGGGCCACCAGTCTGATGCACCAAAAGGTTGCGAGAGTGTCCATATGATTGGTTTCCCGTAAGGAGTGATGGTTTGAACAAATGAACCGAATCCGGTAGTAGGCGGTGTTCCCCGGTAAAATATTTCAAGCGAAACGCGGTTGGATGAAATTGCATCAGCAACATCAATACGGAGTTGATTTTCAGCATGGGTGAATGGAAGAAACCCGGTGCTTGTTCGAATCGAATCGACCATTAAACTATCGCTTAAATCGAGTCGAAGTGAATCGTAATCGGCTTGTAAAATGGTAAGCGAATAGGCAATGGAACCTGAAATGTATTTTTCTGTGGGATTAACCGTCCAATTTGCAGCCAAATACGTAATGTCTTCGGCACTTTGATTTGCCCTAAATGCCATGTTCGACTTTGGGTATGGCTGGCACGATTTACTGCAATGAATCTGAGTAAATCCTTGGAAGCTAGATAAGATGAATAAACTAAAAATCAATCGCTTCATGCCCATCGTAAATTTATTGATTTTTAACAGAACGGCTTTGTGTGAAAGTCTATTTTTGAGACGTAAAGTTAAGGAACATGTGGAGCACCGATCAGGGAAAATTGCATAAGCAATTTGAATTTCGAAATTTTATTGAAGCATTTGCTTTTGTAACAAAGGTAGCTATGATTTCGGAACGGGTGAATCATCATCCGGAGATTTGCATTCGGTATAAAACTGTTGAATTGCATTTGTGCACCCACGACGAAGAAAACACCATTACCGAGAAGGACAGGCATTTGGCAGAACGCATCGATCAGGCATATAAACTATGCCTTACCGAGCCGGAATAATTCATGCTTATTTAGGCAGAAACCGATACCAAATAATCGTTCCGGCGCAGTAAACAACTACATCTACAACATCGGAATGGAACCGCGTCTGGTACGATGGGAGTAAATATTCGAAGAGCACCGAAACATAGATCAGCGCAAAGAGAATCTGGAATTTACTCAAGTTATAATTCGGTGAAAAAATAAGGCGCATTGCTTGTCTGGTTAATTCGAGAACCAAGGGCATACACAACAAATCGAGTAGGTAATTGTCGAGCAGCTTAATGCCTGAAGGATGAAACGCATATCGCTTCGTTGCGGCCAATGCAAGGGCAATCCAAAACCACCATGTAGGAATAAAAATCTTAGCACCTAACCCGGCCCTGCGAAGATGACCCATAGAATAAAACTAAGAATAGACAGGAATATAAGTTGAGCCAGATTAAACATACGCTTCAGCATTCGTAAAAACCAGGGGTCGTTCGGATTAATCCGAATTTTTATCTCACCGGCTAAATTACGCCGTTCCAAACTAGCTTTCTCATCTGCCGAAATTTCGCTAAGTGGCTTTGCGCACGTTGAGCAGGGGACATTTTCGTTGCTCAATATGTTCCACTCGCCGCAGTGTTTGCATTTAGCTTCACGTTGCATTTGCTTAAATTAATTTGCCAACTAGCGCCTCAGAAGGTTTTAAAATCTATGAATTTTCGAATAAATCAGGCATAAGCGAGTATCGCTAATTGGGGCAGAAAGCCTGCAAAGAAGCCCGCGGTAACTTGTGCCGGCGTGTGCGCATTTACGATGAGTCGGGCGCTTCCGATTGCTCCGGCAAGGACAAACAACAGTGCAAGTAATATTCTCAAATCGACCGGCCAAACGATGGCGCACAATACGATCGATCCACACAAACCGCCAATGCCGGTCATGTGCATCGAGATTTTCCAGTACCGCGTAACGACCGTTGTGGTTAGCAATGCGAAAAAGGCTCCAAGCAAAAACAAATAATATAGCGCCGGGAGGTGAACTTTGTAAAGGAAATAAAAGTTCAGTCCATGAAAAACAAGGGTAATTAAAAGCGGCAGCCTCCTGTCTTCGCGGCGGTCGAGCTTAACCGATCCAATGATGCCAAAGCGGTACAACAACAAAATCATCAGCACCGGCATAATGAGTGTGAACAAGGCATTGCACACCAGAATGTACATCTTGATGGGTTCGGGCAGCAAACGAAATGCATAAACCGGCAAATTCACAAAAATAAATGAGCCAAATAAAGGCATCAGCAGGGGCTGAAAGGCCCAGGAGATAAAATTCGAAACTGCACGCATACGTTTCAAAGGTATTCGATTAGATGGAAATGATTGCGTTCTAAGGTTTTGAAAAAATTTCGGCCAAATCTTCGGCCAGGCTGCGCTGTGGATTTTCTACAATGCGCCCAATTTCAATGTCGTTGCGGTACACAACAAAGGTTGGAACATATGCTATATCCCAGTTTTTGCATTCCTTTTTTTCGAACGGACATTCCTTTTCTCTATTAACGCCTATGAGCTCATAGTTCCATTTGAACATATTCGCCAGATGCAGAAATTGCGGTACATGTACCTTGCTGTCGCTGCACCAGGTACCGAGAAATACGTTTATGCGTATTTGTGTTGTATCCAGTGCCATCAACCGATTTTTCAGTGCATCGTCTAATACAGGCACATCGCCCGAAATCCAGTTTCGAAACCATTCGCTATCGGTAATAAGTGCATTAAATCGGCCGGTAAACACCGGAATACTATCGTGTTGCGCCTCCATGGTACAATGAAAAATAAGTAGTAAAACAGTGAATAAAGCATGCTTCATCGCATCAGGTTAAACTGCAGAGAAAAGCGGCAGTATCAACACCATCGGCATAATCAAACAGGCCCGGATGCTGGGCTTCACCAAATGGAATCGCACCGTGAATTTCATCAAGCTGCGAAACCACGCACTGAATGTTATCTGCGTTTTCATGCAAGGTGTTAAGTACATTTTCGAGCGAATGGTAGCGTTCGGCGTACAGAACGGCGATGGGCGAAAACAAAGCTTCATCCTCGCGTAACAACAAAAATCCGGTATCGTAATGCGGTAGGTTATTTACCAGCATTCCTGCGCGATGGTATTCATAATTGTTGAAATATTTGCTGTGGTCTTTTAGATGCTCCCAGGCGCCGGTGCTATTTAGCAATGTAACGAAGTCATAATCGACCGGCACGTATACCTTCGTTACGTTACGGCAGCCCAATCCGAAAAAGCTGAAGATATCGTCGGCCAGCAAGCGCAGCTCTTCGGATGTCTCCCGGCCCGAAAGAACTGCAACCGATGTGCGCGAATTGCGAATAATCTTTGGATAATCTTTAAAGTAATATTCAAAATAGCGTGCCGAGTTGTTGCTGCCGGTGGCAATAATGGCATCGAAGGCCTCAAGCTTTCCTTCGCTGAAATGAATGCGCTCGGCAAAGCTCGGTTCAATGGCAACGAGCATCGCGGCAAGTGCCGGAATAAGCAGGCGGTCGTCTGACGAAATTTTTGCCGTTATCGAATGTCCGCACAGCAAAACCATCAGAAAATCGTGAAAGCCAACGGCTGGAATATTGCCCGCCATCACCACACCAATGCGCTTTGGTTTCGAAGGGTGGAGCGCGTAACGCGTCTCTGCCTCATGAAGCTGTTTTTCATCGAGCAGGCGTGAGATACCATCGAGGGCGCGCATCACATTTTCGGGAGTAAACCATGCATTGCTGCGATGCAACTGAAGCGTAAGCGCTGCAAGCTGATGCTGACGTATGTTCCAGCCTTCGGAATTTCCGTTTACAA
>CANMGM010000183.1 GCA_947497195.1 Bacteroidota bacterium | reverse complement strand
GCGGGACCGGAGATTACCGAGTTTTTTCTCTCGCGTGGAATTTACCTTCGGCCGCTGGGCAATGTGCTTTATTTTACGCCACCGTATTGTATTGATGACGCTGATTTGAGTGTTGTATATTCTGCAATTGATAAATTGTTGGTAAACTTTATCGGACCAATAAGCAGTAAATGAAATCATTATCCATACTGACCTTAGTTATCTTCAGTATAGCCGTATATGGACAGACTGATAAAAGTGAATATAAATATAAAAATTATGACAGTGTTGTTGTTCAGACTTTAATAGATCAAACTCACGACTTCAACATCAATTCTAACGAAAGAACTGATAAAATATTTATAACAGGTCGCGCAAGAATAAAAGCAAGTGACGCTAAAGAACTCAATCAAAGAATTAAAAGAAAAGACTCTTACGGATCAAGTCAGGCAATGACTCCCGATTATGATTTGAAGATATTATTCTATAAAAGGGGGCGCGTTAAGGAAAACGTGCAAATTAGTTTATGGACGAACAACCTTTTTGCAACATTTCCTCTGAAAGTTCAACGACAAGGCGAGTGCACCTGCAGTGGGAATGGAGGATATTGCTGTTCTAAAGGCGGTATAAGTATGGGCTTTAAAGAATACTTGTTAGATTTATTAATAAGATATAATTTACCCACTAACAAAGAAGAATTATTGAATTTTGGACAATAAAGTCTAAAGTTTGCGCCGCACCAAAGGCATCCAATCTTAGGCATCAATTAAAAAACCATAACGATTCCTACTTGATAGATTGTAATACCCGAGTAGCCAGTAACAACTAAAACGCTCTGTTAACCCCAACAATCCAGCGAAACTTTACATAATCGGGCGATACATCGGGTGTGCGGTTTAATAACACCGGTACATCGAAACGCAATGTGAGTGGCTTCTCCATGGCAAAAGGCCCCCAGCGCTTAATGGTCCAGGCCGATCCCACACCCGAGCTAATGCGGACACGCTCAAATGTTGGTTTATCGCCTTGTATGCCTGAATCCAAAATCCCTGCATCCCCAAACAAGTATAAATCGAGTTTGAGCCAATTGCGCGTAATGCGTGGTTTGAATTTTACCAAGTTATCGAACTCCATTTCTACCGAGCCCGCTGCACCGCTGTTGCCACTGTTCAGTAAAATCACATCGCCGTTTGCCAACTGCTCGGGCGCAAGATAACCGGCATAACCGCGCACATTCAGTCCTCCACCCATGTGAAAGTGATTTACATCGGCACCCAATCCATTGAAATCTTGCGGGAAAAATGCAGCCGAACGGGTAAACTTATTCTCCATCAACTGCTCCGGATTTGCACCCGCCAAGTATAAAGCTGATTCGGGTGCAAGCTTAGATCCGGTTCCATACTGGGCGAAAAATCGTGTTCGAATCTGCAGCTTCCCTACATAATTCTCGTTCACCGATTCCAAAATGGCCTGCGAAAAATCGTACACCGAACCTGGTGCCGAACTGCGTAACAGAAGCTGAATTTTACCAGTTCCGCGCATGTATTCGTACGTATGTTGCAATCCGGCATTGAGCGTATGGTTGATAGCATTCGGATTCCATACACTACGATCCATAAGATAGTTTATATCCGTTGTATCGCGGCGTTCCATGTATTTCAGATATAACGAAAACACCGTATTGCCTTTACGACTCGCTACTTCCCAACCCAGTTTACCCAATCGCAATCCATCGAGGTAGCGTGCTTCGGCAAGAAGCGATGAATTCTTTACGATTCTCTGAGTTGGCGTGCGGTAATTCAGCGCGAACGAAAACAAATTGTAGTCGTTGAACTGATCTTCGGGGGCATTGCGCAATCGCACCAGTCCAGAATTCAGCCAAAAACTTGCTTCGAACCGGTGTAGCGTGCGCATGTAATTGCCGTTAACATGGAAACCGGTTTTCAATCCATCATAATGGTTATACCACAAATCGGGACGGATGAAAAACTCGTAATGCTTCCAGTCCGACGGATTGGCAACGCGCGAATCGAGGCGCAGTGTGCCACGCTTTTGCATGCGGTTGTTGAACTGGCGCACATCGGCCAAACGGTATGTGGTATCGATTACTACATTGCTGATTCGGTCTTTGAGTTCTATTTCTGCTGTGTACTCGGGCTGAAGTTTGCCCCAGCCAATCCAGCGTGGCAAAACCGTAGCTGTTGTGTTTTTTACGAACCATGTATTGGGAATGTAGTAATCGTAACGCTTTCCGCTCTGGTCATACACCGCCAAATCAATGGGCATATGCATTTCACCATCGCGCCGTAGCGTAATGGCATATTTTCCTTCGCCCTTGTGCTTCACTGTCTTGATGCGGTAATCGATGGTTTTGGATGTTTCGAGCCATTGGTCGAAAAACCAGTTCAAGTCGGCATGCGTGTAATCGATGATGGCTGCGCGAAAGTCCTCGGGATAGGGATGCGCTATCTTCCAGCGGTCGAAATAAAACTGCATCGCTTCGAGAAACAGCGAGTCGCCCAATACATACTGTAAATTATACAGCATCGTTGCCGTTTTATAATACACGTTTCCGTAGCCACCACCATGCCGCAGCGCCCCGTCGAAATCGTCGGAATGCGTGTTGAGCGTTGTTTCATCCTCATTCACCGCATCGCGTATGTAGCCCTGGTAAGCACGCGCATAACGAATCTGTTCAGGCAACTGATGCTTTGCAGTGTATTTGTTTGGTGAACCTTTTGCGACCATCGGTCCATCGATGTTTTCCAAGGCCCAGGCGGTAAGGAATTGCGTAAATCCTTCGTCGAGGAATGCCCTGTATGTCTCGTTCGATCCGACCATACCAAAAAACCAGTTGTGTCCAACTTCGTGTGCCAGCAAACCGCGGTAACCCGGATCTGCGCCGCCATCGAGCGTCAACATCGGATATTCCATGCCGTCTTGCGCATCGGCAACCACCATTTTATTGTAGGCGTACATGCCAATATCGCGCGAATAGGTTTCAATAATTTTCGCGGTGTACGATGCAGCATTTTGCCAGCGTGATGCATGCGGCTCCTGCACTACGGCAACGATCTGAATTCCGTTCCATTCGGCTTCTCCGATGCGGTATGTGGGGTCGGCGGTCCAGGCGAAATCGTGCACGTTAATGGCCCGGTATTTCCAGATTTTACGCGCTTTGGGGTCGTAGCTGATAATGGTCGATGGACGTTCTTCCCAAGGCTTTGTTGCGAAATTGGCAATGTCGAGTTTCGCACGCAAGTCGGCCGGAAGTACTTCATCGCGGTTTAGCAAAACACCTGTGGCTTCAACCACATAATTCGAGGCAAAGTCAAGCTCTACCTCGTAGGTTCCGAAATCGCCGTAAAACTCCTTGCCCAAGTGTTGGTCGGTATTCCATCCGAATTTTTTATCGTAAACTGCCATGCGCGGATACCAGTGCACTCCGTCGAAATGCTTATAGCCATATGCACCGAATTCCTTCATCCGCCTGCGCACATTACCGCGATAATCGAAAAATGTTTTAAAAGCGATGTCGAATGTAACCTGTGCGCCCGGTAAAAGTGGTTCATTGAGCCAAACCTTGAGAATGGTATTGTCGAGTTCGGTCTTCAAATCCTCCCCTTTGCTCTGCATTGACTCAACCAATGTGCCCAATCCAAGCTTTTCGTAGGGGCCCCAAACCAGCGGATAATCGTTCGCTTCGTGCAGCGCAGCACAGTACGATCCGGGTTGAAATGCATTCTGGTATAAATGGAAAAACACCCAGCGCAACGTATCGGGTGAGTTGTTGGTGTAGGTCAATTGCTCGGTGGCATCCACCACATCCGATACATCGCTGATGTTTGCCTTGATGCGGTAATGCACATCCTGCTGCCAGTAACCGGCATATGGAAGCCTGTTTTTCCAGTAATAGGGATTTTCTTTGCTTGCATAATCAACAGTGGCTTGCTCGCGCTCTCGTTCGCGCTGGGCAAACGCTGTGATGGTAAATTGAATGAATAAAATCGATAGAAAAATCTGTATCAACCGCATGTTTTGAAATTAATTAGGGCCGAAAATACAGAAAATTTTAGCTGCGTTTCTGATTCTTCAATTGGTTTACCACGGCGTTGAATTCGTGACCGGCCAAAATAATCAACGCGTTTAGATTTATCAGTAACAAAACGGCAATCAGTGCTCCCACCGAACCGTAAACCGTGTTGAAGGTTGCAAAGCGGTTGATGAAAATCCCGAATCCCTCGATCAATAGAACAATAAGCAAGGTGGCCATTATGGCGCCGGGCGAAAAAAAGTAAGGACGAATTGAGGGTGATGGGCCGAAGAAATATAGTGCACAAATGCTAAACAGAATCATCAACAGTAATGTTACCCGTTCGCCTACCGATACCAGCGTTAGGTTGATGTCGTTGCTTATTACCCCTTGTTGAATTAGGTATTCGAGCACGTAATGAGTGAAAATAATAAGTATGATAGCCGAAACGAGCAAGACAACAAAAATGAGTGTAAGCAACAATGCGTTAAGACGAATCATCCACCCTGGACGACTGTCCTGCACAAACGATAGAGCATTGAACGATTTGATGAGCGATGTCGTTCCGTTTGTTGCGTAAAACAAGGCGATGATGAAACCTACTGATAGCAGGCCGCCGCGCTGAATCGAAATGATATCGGTTATCGTGCTTTCGATTGTTTTGTACGTATAATCGGGCAGCACATCCCTAATGGTTTCGAGCAGCAGCTTATCGAAATTGGCAATCGGTAAATACGCAGTGAGTGTGAACAGAAAGATCACAGACGGAAACAGCGCCATGAAGAAATCGAACGATACTGCTGCGGCACGCATCGAAATGCGGGAAGATGACAGGCTTCGAATCAAACTACCCAGAACTTCCGAAAGCGGAATCCCGTGTAAACCCGGCAAGCGCAAGGCGAGCAACAATTTTACCGGTCCAAACGATATAAAACGGTCGAGTATGCGTTTCAGAAGGGGATTCATTCGAATGCTTTAAGGCTGAGGTCGAGACTTCGAACCTGATGCGTTAAGGCGCCCACGGAGATGAATTGAACGCCGGTATCGGCAAATTCGACTAGTGTATTGCTGGTAATGCCTCCTGATGCCTCGGTTTCGATGGAGTACTT
>CANMGM010000182.1 GCA_947497195.1 Bacteroidota bacterium | reverse complement strand
TTGCCTTGCAGCGATTGCATCTCCATAAAATCGAATGGATTGGTAGCATTAAAATGCTTTGTACAACCCAATGCCACCAACAAACGGTCGGCAACAAATTCGATGTATTGCTGCATCATCGTAGCGTTCATCCCAATTAACGAAACCGGCAGTGCATCGGTTACGAATTCTTTTTCAATTTCCACGGCAGAAGCGATTATTTCTTTAACGCGGGCTTCGGGAAGTTTATTGAGTAATTCTTTGTAGAGAAGACAAGCAAAGTCGCAATGCAAACCTTCATCGCGTGAGATAAGTTCGTTTGAGAAGCTCAATCCAGGCATCAATCCTCTTTTCTTCAACCAAAAAATGGAACAGAACGAACCCGAGAAGAAAATTCCTTCAACGGCCGCGAATGAAATCAGACGCTCCGGAAATGAACCTTTCTCAATCCAGCGCAATGCCCATTCGGCTTTACGTTTTACCGCCGGAACAGTATCGATTGCATGAAACAAGCGCGTTTTTTCTGCCGTGTCTTTGATATAGGTATCGATGAGCAAGGAATAGGTTTCGGAATGGATGTTCTCCATCATAATCTGAAAGCCATAAAAGCAACGAGCCTCAGGATACTGCACTTCGTTCATAAAATTGACAGCCAGATTTTCGTTCACAATTCCATCACTGGCAGCGAAAAATGCGAGAACATGCTTAATGAAGTGGCGCTCGTCATCGTTGAGCTTTTCATTCCAATCAACAAGATCGGCCGATAAATCAATTTCCTCAGCAGTCCAGAAACTGGCTTCTGCCTGTTTGTAAAATTGCCAGATGTCGTTGTGTTTAATCGGGAACAAAACAAAACGGTCTTTGTTCTCGCGTAAAATTGGCTCGTTTTCAGTTATGCGCTCAGGTGCCATTGCCTTCAGTTCTTCATTTAGCGTTGCTTGCATGTATGCCTATTCTTTTATATTGGTTAGTTGTAGTGATGATTGTGAAATTTCAAAGCCCTTTTGCAATCGAAATTCTTGTTTCACAAAAATCGAGTTAAGGAGGTTCCAAACCAATTCGTTTTTGCTAACATTTGGCTGCACTTATTCACACGACCTCTTAGTTGTCATATTGTCAATGAATTACGCGTTTTTGGCGATAGGGTGCGACGCGTAACATGCATTTAAAAATCAACTTTTGAACAAGCAAAGCGCTTAAAAACAAGAATGTTAAATCAATTTTAACATTAAAGAAACATGGTTTTTTATACTATCGGTTTGCAAAGTTGAAAGCTTTGTTAAAGCCCCGAATTTTCGCGTTTGTATTCCTCCCAGGCTTGGGCAACATCGGGCAATTGCGAATACCAGTCGGCACCATAGGCCCGAATCAGCGGCTCTTTCAGAAATTTGTACAGCGGCATTTTCAGTTTGCTACCACACACACATGCAGGTTTGCAAATCGACCAAGCATGGTAGTTCAAGGCCTCGGTATCGGCAAGTTTTTGAACTCGAATGGGATACAAATGGCAAGACAAGGGTTTTTGAAATTCCGATTTCCCAGCCTTCCATGCCAGTTCAATTCCGCAATGCGCCTTGCCATCATCCGAAAAAACAGTATAGGCACAGTGTTTACCATCAACCAGTGGGGTTACAAAATCGCCGTCCGAATCCATCACCCATGCCCCCTCTTTTTCCAAAGCTTTAATCCCGCTTTCGGGAAGGAATGGTTTAACGATGTGTTGAATTTCCTCCAAGATTCCCAATTCGTCTTCACGCAATGGCGCACCCGAATCGCCCTCCACACAACAGGCTCCTTTACAGGCTTCAAGGTCGCATACAAAATGTACGTCAAACAAATCCTCCGAAACCAACAATTCGCCCACCTGAATCATGCAGCGAATTTAGGCTTTTCTATAGCATAATACGAACATTAACCTTGCTGCTCCGTCTCTTTTTTATAGGTTTGCAGCTTCATTCGTTTTGTCATAAATCTCCAATTAGTTACTACATACTATATGTCTCAGCCAGTCGAAGACCTCTTCAAAAAAGTTACCGCACACGCCAAAGAATACGGTTTCATCTTTCCATCATCTGAAATTTACGACGGACTCGGTGCCGTTTACGATTACGGGCAAAATGGTGTTGAGCTCAAAAACAACATCCGCGAGTACTGGTGGAAATCGATGGTGCAACTCCACGAAAATATTGTGGGAATTGATGCCGCAATTTTCATGCATCCTAAAGTATGGAAGGCCTCGGGCCATATCGATGGGTTCTCCGATCCGATGATCGACAACAAAGACTCCAAAAAACGCTATCGCGCCGATCAACTGCTCGAAGAACAAATCGAGAAGTACGAAAAGAAAGGCAAGACCGATAAAGCGCAGGATTTGCAGCGAGCCATGAATCAAGCGCTGAACGACAACGATTTACAGGCCATGCACGACCTTATTGTGGAACACGAAATTGTGTGTCCCATCAGTGGAACACGCAACTGGACCGATGTGCGCCAGTTTAACCTCATGTTCAGCACACAGATGGGTTCGGTTGCCGACGAAAGCGATGCCGTTTACCTGCGGCCCGAAACCGCACAGGGCATTTTTGTGAATTTCCTCAATGTGCAAAAAACAGGGCGAATGAAGATTCCTTTTGGAATTGCCCAAACCGGTAAAGCCTTCCGAAATGAAATCATTGCACGGCAATTTATCATGCGCATGCGTGAATTCGAACAGATGGAGATGCAGTTCTTCGTAAAGCCGGGTACCGAAATGGAATGGTTTGCCCATTGGAAGAAGTCGCGTTTAAGTTGGCATTTGGCGCTCGGCACACCGGCAGAAGCTTACCGCTATCACGATCACGAAAAACTGGCGCATTATGCCAACGCAGCTACCGATATCGAATTTAAATTTCCGTTTGGCTTCCGCGAGGTCGAAGGGATTCACTCGCGTACCGACTTCGATTTACGCAATCACCAGGAGCTATCAGGTAAGAAATTACAGTATTTCGATCCGGAAACCAATTCGAATTTTATCCCTTATGTGGTCGAAACGTCTATCGGGCTCGACCGCATGTTCTTACTTCTGCTTTGCAATGCCTATCGCGAAGAGATGGTAGGCGAAGGCGATAAGCAGGAAACACGTGTAGTTCTGGCCTTGCCCCCTCAACTGGCACCGGTAAAAGTGGCTGTTTTTCCGCTTACCAAGAAAGACGGATTGCCCGAGAAGGCCCGCGAAATCATGAATCGACTCAAGCTGCAGTTCCGCTGTCATTACGAAGAAAAAGATGCGATTGGTAAACGCTATCGCCGTCACGATGCCATAGGAACTCCGTTTTGTATAACGGTTGACCACGAAAGTCTTCAGGACAACACGGTAACGTTGCGCCACCGCGACTCGATGCAGCAAGAACGTGTTGCGATTTCTGAACTGGAGCAGCGCATTGGGCAGCAAGTGCGATTGAGCAGCCTATTTGAGCAAATGAGCATGTAATTTTTAAGGGCGAATCGTATCCAATTCGGGCAACCCGTCCCCCGCTTTTGGAGTATAGAGGTACATATTTATCGATGTACCATGTATTTATTGACCGAAAAAGAACAACTCGCCACATTTGCCCGCAACGCGAATCTTTCTGTTTGTGCGCTCGACGATAATCTGAGAATTGTTTGGGGGAGTTCTGCATTTTACGATTTGTTTAAAATTGAAGAGGAGCATTGTGCCGATTTAGCCTTGGCGAATTTGCTTTTTCATGCCGAAAAACCGGAAGAAGAGTTTTTTTCCCTGTTTCACGAAGCCTTTTCTCAACACATCTCGGGAGGTGTATTGCATAATGTAAAAGGATTTCCGAGCGGTTCGGGGCTCGATCTTAAGGTTTTCAGGCTGTCGGGAGAGGAAGGATTTATCGTCGCATGTAACCTTTTGGCCGACCAACACGCCATGGAGCGCGAGCTTGAATCGATTCAAAATCAACTCGACGAACTTGTACAACACACTGCTGTTCCTGTTTGCTACAACGATTTAGAAGGGAAATTCATCCTTGTGAACCATGCTTTTTGTGATTTGTTTGGTCGCACAGAAGCTGATTTTCTTGGACACGATTTTATGGAATTCCATTTCGGTGCCTATTCGGCCGAAGAGCAGCTCGAGTTGCGCAAGGATGTTTGTTATACACTTCGCGAACGTGGTACTATTCGTAAGACAATAGAACTCTACAATAAGGAAGGCAATCTTGAAGCGTTTAACATGGTTTTACGAGCAGTGCAGATGTATGGTTCTCCTGCAATTTCTGTTCAGCTCATACAGAATAATGGTGTTCAGGCCAAGCCAGAATCGGCGCAGAATGATGTGAAAGCGTTTGCACACGAAACCGCCTCACAATTGCGTAAGCCATTGGCGAATTTGCAGGGTCTGCTGGAAATGATTCGCAGCGGAACAGAGGGTGGAAGAGCACTGCAACTCGATGCTTCGGCTTTGGTAATGCTTTCGGCCCAACTCGCCGATGCTGTGCAAAAAGTGAATGCAGTTGTTTATGGGCTTGATGACTTGCGCCAAAATCCGACCAAGGCCACAATGCAAAAAGTAGATTCGGTTTGGATAGTCGACGACGATCAGGTAATTACATATATCACAGAGCACATGCTGCGTAATGCCGATAACTCACTGCATATTTCAAGTTTCTTGAGTGCAAAAATGGCCCTTGAAAAACTTCGTCTCGATGGCTTTGCGCCCGATGTGCTGCTGCTCGACATCAACATGCCGGGTATAACAGGCTGGGAATTTCTCGATCAGCTGAAAGCACTGAACCTTGAAGCAAATGTTTACATGTATTCATCTTCAATCGATCCCGATGATGTAAAGGAGGCGCGCAATTACCCCATGGTGAGAGATTTTATTAGTAAACCGCTCGATGCGCGAACTATTCGGCAAATATTATCACTAAATCAGGAGCAACGAAAGGTTTCGTAATGTATCGGCCATACTCACAACTTTATGCCGAGTCAATTTCTAATTGGATGGAAATTTCAAATAAGGTTTTCAAGATGCGAGTAAAAAACTAAATTGCGTCCCTGCAAAACGAACAGGATGCAAGACTACAATACAAAGGAACTTTCTGATTCAAGAATTTCTGCTGAGTTTTATGAAGCACGATATCAAGAAGGTTATATGGAGGATTGGCCGGAAGAAAAAAAGTCATTTGTTTCAGAATTTATTAAGCAGTTAATTCCCGGA
>CANMGM010000181.1 GCA_947497195.1 Bacteroidota bacterium | reverse complement strand
TTTGTGAATGCGGTTTATCCAAGCCAGCCGAGCTTCCTGTTCTTCGCGTTCACTTTCATGTTCGCGTTCGGCTACGATTTTTGTTTTGCTTTTTCCCGGGATGGGCATGAACTCGCTGCCGGGTTCAAAAAAGATGAAGAATGTTAGAAATATGGCGCCGAGGCTTAGTAATCGCATCACAAGTCAAAATGTTAAACGTTCAAAGATAAGTGCTCCTACAATAAAATCTGACTTGCTTCGCTTGTTTATTTTCCGAAATTTGATGTGAGATGATAGACCGCCTTAAATACCTCTGTGGATTCAGCATTCCACTTGTTGCCATTGCCTCAATTGCTTTTCCGGTGCAATTTGCATTTGGAGCGTTGATTTATGCATTCGGCATTATTCCGCTCATCGAGTTGCTCTCCAAACCCGATGCTTCGAAAATTTACAATGCAGAAAATGCAGCATCAGACCGGGTTTACGACATGATGCTTTTGCTGGGGTTACCTGTTCAGCTTTTTACGTTGGGATTTTTCCTCTATCAAATCAGCAGCTTCGAATTTTCAACGCTGCAGCTTATCGGCATGACTTCCGCAGCGGGCATTGTGTGCGGCGTTATCGGAATTAATATCGCCCACGAACTTGGACATCGTTCAGGGAAACTCGAGCAGTTCGTTGCGCAGTGTTTGCTTTTATCTACCCAATACGCACATTTTTTCGTGGAGCACAATCATGGACATCACCGCTATGTGGCAACGCCCCTCGATCCGGCAACGGCGCGCAAAGGTCAATCGTTGTATGCATTCTGGATTCAGTCCTTGTTTGGCAGCTATCGCTCGGCGTGGAAAATCCAGCTCCATTCTTTGAAGAAAAAAGGAAATTCTTTTTTTTCAATGCACAACAACATGCTGCTATACCTTGTCATTCAGCTGGCTGTGATTGGAGCAATTGGAATTTTCATGGGATGGTTTAGCGCTGCACTTTATCTCGCCGCTTCGTTTATAGGCATTATTCTGCTTGAAACCATCAATTACATTGAGCACTACGGATTACTTCGAAAACAAAACGCATCCGGAAATTTTGAGCGTGTTGTTCACGGCCACTCGTGGAATGCCGATTATCCGCTGGGCAGAATGATGTTGTTTGAACTCACTCGCCATTCCGACCATCATTACAAAGCTTCGAAGAAATACCAGGTATTGGAGAGTTATACAGATGCTCCGCAATTACCGGCAGGCTATCCGGCCATGATGCTGCTCAGCTTGATTCCGCCGCTCTGGTTTGCAGTTATGGATGCACGTATTTCGGCCAATGGCGAAGGTTTAAGCCAGCGGCTTCCGCACAACATCGCGTGAGGAGGCCTGTGCCGAAGGGAACAACACAATATCGGCTACAGTAACGTGTTTCGGAGCGGTAATAATGTATTTTACTGCTTCGGCAATATCTTCAGGTTTCAAAGGCTCCAATCCTTGGTATACAGCCGAAGCGCGTTCTGCATCGCCCTTAAAACGTACTAGCGAGAATTCGGTCTCGACCATTCCCGGACTCACCGAACTTACTTTAATGCCAAGCGGAAGCAAATCGATGCGCATGCTGCGTGTTAGGGCATCAACGGCATGTTTGGATGCGCAATAAACATTTCCGTTTGCATACACTTCCTTTCCGGCAATCGAACCCATATTCACGATATGGGCACCGGGCGCTCTTTTGAGGAAGGGTAAAATTGCCTCGGTTGTGTACAGCAACCCTTTTACGTTCGTATCGATCATACGGTCCCAGTCGGTAAAATCGCCATCCTGAATTCCCGAAAGCCCAGCTGCGAGGCCAGCATTGTTAATAAGCACCCGAATATTCCTGAACGATTCGGGAATTTGAGTGGCCCATTCCTGGCAGGCTTCACGCGATCGTACATCGAGCACATACGTCCATACCAGTGCTCCTCCTTTTTCTAATTCTGCCGCAAGTTCCAGCAAACGTTCGTTTCGACGTGCAGTGAGAATAAACCGTTTCCCCGGAGCGGTGAGTACCTCAGCGCATGCTTTACCGATTCCCGAGCTGGCTCCTGTAATAACAATGGTTTCTTCCATGCCCATCTAATCTAAAATTTTGCTGCGAAAGTACACACAAAGTATGACTTGCAGGATCGATGCTTGTGGAAGGAACAGATTTTAGCATATACATTAAAATTTTAGTAATTTCCTCGACCTTAAACACCTGTATGGACGGCCAACAACGCAACATACGTATTGAATTTCAGGGGCATAAATGGCAGGCACTGCTCTTAGGTTCGGGTAAACGTTTTTTATTGGCATTCCATGGATACGGTCAGGATGCGCAAGCATTTAATCATCTTGCTGATTTGTTGAATGATTCGTATACACTCGTTTTGATGGATTTGGCCTACCATGGAAAAAATGCCTCAATGTCAGAAGGTTTTTTCTTTAAGTCTGACCAGGCCGCTGAATTCATTGATATTGTATGCAAGGCCCTCGAGACAGACCGAATCAGTTTAGTTGGATATTCAATCGGAGCGCGCATTGCGATGAGTATTTCGGCTGCATGTGCAGTCCGCATTGAGGAGCTTTGGCTTTTTGCCCCCGATGGTATGCCGGTTTCGGGCTTTTATAAATTTTTAACAACAAATCTGCTTGGGATATCTCTTTTTCGCGGTTTTGTAAAACGTCCACATGCTGTATTCGCGATAATCAAAGCCGCGCAAGCACTGAAATTGCTTAATCACAAGGCAGCAAAATTCTACTTGCACGAAACTGCCGACTATGGTAAGCGAAAACAGTTATTCAATACCTGGATGGCATACCGCGCAGCTATACCCAGTCATAAAGCATTAAATGCAGCGGTAAGAGAATCTTCTTTATCGGTTGTGTGTGTGTTAGGAATCGACGATAGCGTTATTCCCTTTTCGCGAACAAGGCGATTTATACGCAAACATTTATCTGCGGCGCAAGTCTACGAACTCGAAACCGGACACAACATGTTAAGCGATAAAGCGATTCGGAAATTTGCCGAGTACTGGGAGGCTAAAACAAAAAAGCGGCACAAGGCCGCTTTGGAAGAATAAAAAAGGTATAAAGCTTAACGCTTGTGTAGTTTTTCGCTTGAAACAGATAAGCGCTTGCGACCACGTGCGCGACGGGCAGCTAAAACGCGACGGCCATTGGCACTCGCCATACGCTCACGGAAACCATGTTTGTTTCTTCTTTTTCTAACGGAGGGTTGATATGTTCTTATCATGACCTGTAAAATTGGGACTGCAAAATTAGAACGTTTTTCTGATTACGCAAGATGCGATTAAAAAAAATCTTGAACTTTTAGAATGCATTTTGCAAGTTGTTGTATTTCATCTTCCGAATTAAACGCATGCAAAATAATGCGCAAACGCTCGCTTCCGACAGCAACCGTTGGATGTTTGATGGCGCGTACATCGAAGCCTTCTTTGCTAATTTGGTTGGACAGTGCATCGGCATGGGCATTTGAAAGTGCAGGAACGATCTGAATAGGGCCATCCTGAGTTTTGAAAGCCGCGCCAATTAGCTGCTTCCATTTTGCAATGCGGCTTTTCAATTCCCCGCGCGCGATTTGTGCATCAAGCATGCGCTGCAACTGCATATGTATGGTTGCATAATCGCTAGGTGGAAGCGCCGTAGAATAGATAAACGGTCGGCTAAAGTTCACAAGATAATCTTTCAAAACGGTTGAGCCCAGCACCGCAGCACCATGAAATCCGGCGGCTTTTCCAAATGTTAATACGCGGGCAAAAACGCCCGACGTATCGCTTAATTCGGCAACACAACCTTTACCGTTTGGCCCGTAAACGCCCAACGCGTGCGCCTCATCCACCACGAGTAACCATCCGTTTGTTACACAACGTGCGTTTAGCTCTTCCAGCGGTGCACGATCGCCATCCATCGAATACACCGATTCGACTGCTACGAAAATGCGTCCATTCTGGCGATCCGCTTTCTCGCACAGCGAATCGATGCTGTTGTGCCGAAACGAATAGGCTTTGGCCAGCGAAAGCCGAATGCCATCCCGCACCGAAGCATGGATTAACTCATCGTATAAAATAACATCGTTCTTCTGCGGAACGCTGCTAAAAAATCCAAGATTGGCAGCATAGCCCGAGTTGAAAACCAGTGCTGCTTCAACATCAAATGCTTGTGCAAGCCAGGCTTCCAAAGTTTCGGCATCGTCCGAATTGCCATATAAAAGCCGCGAACCTCCCGAACCTTTGCCCGTTTCGCTCGCTTGCTCAATCGTTTTTCCCAAACCAAGGTAATCGTTCGACGAAAAATCGATTTCCATATTCGACGTTAACTTCCTTAAAGCCTGTAACGCCTCGCGTTCATCGAGTTTTTGTTTGAGAAAATCCATTTCCCGATTTATTTCTTTCCCAAAATTTGACCGGTTTCTTCTTCGTGCTTTCGGATTAACCCGAGCACATTCAAAAATTCCGGGGTTTGTTCCGAAACAAATCCCAGTAACTCGGCTGCTTCGAAATCTTCGCGTGCCTTGTCGTAAAAGCGCGCCAGAAAATGGGCAGCGCCTCGGTAATAATAGAGTTTTGCAACTCTTTCCTCTGAAAGAACAGCTTTATTAAAACTCACAATGGCCGTTTCGTATTCCGAAAGATACAAATCAAGCAGTCCGAGGTTGAAATAGTATTCAAAGCCCTGACTAGCTTCCTTGCCCGAAAAATGCAGCGCCTTCTCCATGTCCTTCCGAGCAAACCGCAATTGTTGAAGTGGCATTCCATTTTCGCCATAATTGCGAATGCGGGCATACGCGCGGTTGTTGTATGCCGGCACGAAGGTCGAATCCAATAGCAATACCCGATCGTAATCGAACACGGCGAGATTAAAGGTTTTCTTTATGAGATAACAGTTGCCCCGTTCGAAGTGTGCCGGCAGCGACATCGATTCGTATCGGCTCGCTCGGGAAAATGCTTCAATTGCTTCCGAAATTTTTCCCTGCACGCGATAAGCTGTTCCGAGTAAAAACTCAGCTTCGAAACTACGGGCGGTTTGTTCGGGCGCATTTCGAATATGCTTTATTGCTCCTTCTGGATTTCCGTAACGCAACATCTCTAATGCATCGAGCAAATACGGTTGGTTTACAGCAACGCTGCGTAGCGGATTGTAGTCGGATTGCCCTTTAACGCTTCCTGCAAGGAGTAATGCGAAAAAGAACTGCCTGAACATCATTCGTATATTTTAGTGAGCATGCGCAACC
>CANMGM010000180.1 GCA_947497195.1 Bacteroidota bacterium | reverse complement strand
TGTAGATTTTTGTGCTGCTCCCGTTTTTATTTCAGATGAGCCGCGCTTTATTGCGCAATACAGCCAATGCGAAAGCCTGTGTTTGTGGACAATTGCCTTGTCTTCGCAGTTTTTAGGCGCGCCATTGCTTTGCAGCGGAGCTAATCTCGCATTTCGGCGACAGGCTTTTCTTGATTCTGGCGGGTATGAAAAACATATGCACATCCCTTCGGGCGATGATGTATTATTGATGCATGAGCTTTGGAAACGAAACTCCGGTTCGGTAACATTTTGTGTTGATAAAGATGCCGCTTGCTTCACCAAAGCCCCCGAAACGTGGAATTCATGGTTTAAACAAAGGCGGCGTTGGATTTCTAAAACCGGACATGTACAACATCCCCTGAAGTGGCTTATGCTTGTTTTCACTGCAGTGTGGCTATATCTTCCAATTGGCCTCGTCTGGGTTTCTTTGCCAAATGCCGGGCTCCTTCTGGCTATCGAAACGGTATGGGTTGTTTTTCTTACACGAAATTACGCGCTGCGCAGCCCAAGGTTTGGGTGGCTCCTCTTTCGTTTAAGCTATCCGCTTATTTTGCCTTTTGTATTTTTCATCCGCCCCGGCATGTGGAAAGCCCAAGGCAAAAACTAATTTTGTGTTTTAATTCTAAAGATGGAACAGTATCTCCCACATCCAACCATTGCTACGATTCAAAATTATATCGACGGAAAGTTGTACAATCCCGTTTCCGACCGTTGGATCGACAACGTTCAACCTGCAACAGGCATGGTGTATGGGAGAATTGCCGCATCAGACCGATCCGATGTCGAGAAGGCCATAGATGCTGCACAAGCTGCGTTTAACGCGTGGAGTAAACTGCCTGCATCAAAACGATCCGATCACCTCTTGGCATTGGCAGACCTCATGGAGCGCGATCTCGAATTGCTCGCGGAAATCGAGTCGTTCGACAACGGGAAGCCTCTGCATGTGGCCCGTACGGTTGATATAACTCGTTCTATCACCAACATCCGGTTTTTTGCCACAGCAATTCTGCACCAATCGAGCGAGTGCCACGAAACCGAACCCGGAGTGCTGAACTTTACCCTTCGCCAACCCTTGGGTGTAGTGGCCTGTATCTCGCCCTGGAACCTACCGCTGTATTTGTTTACCTGGAAAATTGCACCTGCACTTGCCGCCGGCAATACCGTAGTAGCCAAGCCGTCGGAAATTACGCCCGCAACAGCCTTTTATTTTTCACAACTCTGCACCGAGGCCGGAATACCGGCAGGTGTTATCAATGTTTTACATGGTCCCGGACAGGCCATCGGTGAGCCCTTGATTGCAGATCCACGCGTTAAAGCGGTTTCATTTACCGGCGGTACAGCAACCGGAGCATCGATTGCGGCCATGGCAGCTCCGCGTTTCAAGAAGATGTCGCTCGAACTGGGCGGGAAGAATGCCACATTGGTTTTTGCCGATTGCGATTTTGAACGCACCGTATCCGAAACAGCACGTGCCGCCTTTTCAAACCAGGGACAAATCTGCCTCTGCGGGTCGCGCATTTTCATCGAGCGTTCTATCTACGAGGATTTCAAGAAAGCCTTTGTCGAAAAAGTAAAAGCGCTAAAGGTTGGCGATCCTAGCGATTCTGCATCCACCATTGGTGCTATTGTATCTGAAATACATTTGAACAAGGTTTTATCGTACGTGAAATTGGCAAAGGAAGAAGGCGGAACCTTGCTGTGTGGTGGAAAACGAATTGAGCTGAATGGCGGTTTTTTCATGGAACCAACTGTTTTTGAAGGGCTCGATCCGTATTGCCGAACCAATCAGGAAGAAATTTTTGGTCCTGTGGTTACGTTATTCCCTTTCGATTCTGAAGAACAGGCGGTCGAATATGCGAACTGTACTCCATATGGTTTGGCTTTTTCGGTTTGGACAAGCAATCTGAATCGCGCGCACAAACTTTCATCCGAATTACAAGCCGGTATTGTTTGGATAAATTGCTGGATGCTGCGCGATTTGCGTACGCCGTTTGGCGGAATGAAACAGAGTGGAGTAGGTCGCGAAGGCGGATGGGATGCCTTACGGTTTTTTACGGAAGCGAAAAATGTATGTGTGAAATCTTCTTAATGGATCATTTGCTGAAATTTATCATTGAAAAAGATTGTGGTATAATCGAAATTTGAGGCAAAACGTTTCGGGTACATCAGCGATTTTAAAGTAACTGAAACTAATTCTAAATCCAAGTGTTTCAATATCATGAGTCCAATCTTTTATTATGTAGCCGGAGGAGTTGCCCTGGTGTTTCTTGGCTGGCAGTGGAAATTAGTGCGCGATACCAACAAAACACCCATGCAGAAATACACCGTTGAACAGGTGATCGGTGACGTAGAAATACGAAACTATGCACCGTTCGTGAAAGCCAGCGTTACCGAAAATGGCAGTTATCAGGAAATTTCATATCGCTCTTTTCAACGATTGGCGGGGTACATCTTTGGTAAAAACGAAGCCGAAACGCAAATCGCAATGACTACGCCGGTTGGTATGCATTTCGAATCGGCCGATGCACAGCAGGCAGAGATGTATTTTGTGATGCCCGATATGCCTGCGGGTACTGAATTGCCTGTTCCTAAAGATTCTTCAGTGAGTTTGATTCGTTGCGATGGATTTCGGGCCGCGGCACTTCGATTTGGCGGTGTTGCCGGATCAGAAACATTCAAGGAGAAAGAAGCTGAACTAAAAAAGACCTTGGGCGATTTGAAAATTTCTTTTGTGGACACCGCCGAGTGGCTTCGGTACAATCCGCCGTTTCAGTTATTCGATCGGCGCAATGAGGTCTTGGTACGCATTCAATAATTGTTGAGCTGGATCGAAATATGAAAATGCTTCCAAAGTATCTGAGACACTGGATTTGGATTGTACCATTGTTTTGTATCGGCTGTTTTTCCATCCCCTTTACACGCAGTAAACCCATCGAAGCGTTGGTAGAAAGTGATTTTTCGCTACTCCCTCAGCCTCCAGAGGTTGATTACGCCAATGAAACATCCTGGGCCGCATTGCCATGGCGCAAGGACATGGCCGATTCGCTTCCACGAACAGGTTTGAGCGATGCACAAGCTAGTGCAAATGTGGATGTGTTCTTCATTCATCCAACCATTTACACAGGTTCTCCAGCCGAAAAGAAATACTATTGGAATGCCGACGTGAACGATTCGATTATGAACGCCTCGGTCGATGGCAGCAGCATTCTTTTTCAATCGACGGTATTCAACGGCTCTTGTCGCGTTTTTGCACCGCGTTACCGCCAGGCGCATATCAGCGCGTTTTATACCCGCGATCGTGCCAGTGGCGAAGCGGCACTCGAACTTGCATACCGCGATGTAAAAAAAGCATTTTGCCACTATCTGGAATATTATAATAATGGACGACCGTTTATTATCGCAGGCCATAGTCAGGGAACACGCCATGGCGGCAAATTGCTTCACGATGTAATTGAGCCCGATGCGCAATTGTTGAAACGACTCGTAGCTTCGTACCTCGTTGGCTTACCCGTTCCGCCCGATTATTTTTCGTCGCTTCCTCTCTGTGATGACCCCGAAGACATCAATTGCTTCGTGAGTTGGTGCACGTTTCAGAAAGGCTATTATCCCCCAAACTTCCAGTCATCGGGCTACAACAATGCCTTGTGCGTAAATCCCTTGTCGTGGAAAGCCGACACACTTATCGTTCCGCGTTCCGAAAATTTAGGCGGCATTGCGTGGAAATTCAATAAAGTAATTCCAAAGATCAACGATGCACGGGTTCATATGGGCATGCTTTGGATTCAGGAACCGCGTGTGCCCGGGCGCATGTTCATCAACCTCAAAAATTACCATGTGGGAGACTATAACCTGTTTTGGTTTAATATCCGCGAAAATGTTAAGCAACGTTGTGATGCTTATATGAAGCAACAGGCAAAGCTTTTAAGTCCTTCAGAACATACTGAATAGTTTGAAGGATTTCCTATATTTGACATCCCAATCAAACGAATATGAAAAAAGCAATACTCTTCTTTTTGTTTTTCATCGCCTTTTCATCGCTTCGCGCACAATGTCCTACTGGTTTTGGTCAGTTGGGTGTGCAGATCATTCCCGATACTTGGCCTTATGAAACCACTTGGAACATTACCAATCCCGAAACAAACAGCTTGCTTGCTCAGGGCACAGAAACAGGCGATACTATTTGTGTTCCCTTGAATAGTTGTGTTCTTTTTCAGATTTTTGATTCTTATGGTGATGGTATTTATGCACCGGGTGGTTATTGGTTAAGTTGGAACGGAACGGTCGTAGCACAAGGAAATAGCTTTGGTTCGGGAACATCACATTCCATTGCCTGCCAACCGGGAACAAGCTGCACATCTGCACTAACGATTTCTGAAGGCACACACACCGCAGCATTCGATAATTCGTGGTTTGAGTTTACGCCAACAATTACAGGAATGTATGTTGCCAGTACCTGCTCACTTGCAACCTGCGATACACGTGTTTACATTTATTCATCTTGTCCGCAAGGCACTGGTATAACCGATGGCCCTGAAGGAACAGAAGCCTATAACGATAATATCTGTGGCAATCAATCATCGGTAAATGTGATGATGCTTGCCGGTCAGAATTATTTTATTCGTATCGGCGATAGCAACAATGATTGCAGCGGGCCAGTTGATTTTTCGCTTGCATACAATGGTCCGGTTACGGGTTGCATGGATCCGCAATCCTGCAACTTTAATCCGCTTGCAACTGCCGATGATGGTACCTGCATTTATTTCCCCGATCCTCTTTGTTCTGGTCCCGATTTAGCCTTCGATTCGGTTTCTTTTGTGAGCTCCTTAAACATGGTAACGCATAACGCCCAGGGTTGCGATATTACCGAAGGCTGTGTTACCGGATATGGCTTGCGTCAAGTAATTCAGTTTACTTCCAAAATCGACAACATCGGGCCACAGGATTATTACATCGGAAATCCTTCCACTCAACCGGGTATGTTCAATCTGGTAAATTGCCACGGACATACGCATTATGAAGGGTATGGCGATTATCGTTTATACGATACGCAAGGAAATATCATTCCGGCAGGACATAAAAACGGATTTTGTGTCATGGATTTGTGCGGATTTGGGCAGTATGGTTGCAGCGACATGGGTATTTCGGCGGGTTGCTACGATGTATATGGTGCAGGTACACAATGCCAGTGGATTGACGTTACTGATGTGCCTGATGGCGACTACCGTT
>CANMGM010000179.1 GCA_947497195.1 Bacteroidota bacterium | reverse complement strand
CAGCTTAGCGGAATTGAATACCTGAAATCTCAACCCTATGTCGATCCATCGCGCATCGGAATCCATGGCTGGAGCTTTGGCGGATTTATGACAACTGCGATGATGACTAAAAATCCAGGTTTATTTAAGGCGGGTGTTGCCGGCGGACCAGTTACAGACTGGAGTCTGTATGAAGTTATGTATACCGAGCGTTATATGGATACTCCAGAGCAAAATGTTAAGGGTTATGAAGAATCGAATTTAATGAACCATGCAGCAAAGCTCAAGGATCGCCTGATGCTTATTCATGGAACAATCGACGATGTGGTTGTTTGGCAACACAGTCAGGCTTTCGTAAAGAAATGCGTCGATGAAGGCGTTCTGGTCGATTACATGGTTTATCCCGAACATGCACACAATGTTGTGGGCAAGGATCGTCTGCACTTATACAAAACAGTTTCGCGCTACCTGATGGATCACCTGAAGTGATTTATAGTTCAGATGCGGATTAATTGGTCGAAAGTGGCTTGAATTTGCCGATCCAATCAAATCTCCAATAAAAACGATTCGTAGTTATTGGGTGTAATGCATTGTGTTGTGGCCTCAGGATATGCATTGGTAAATGCAGCGCTTACCCGAAACTTTTTATGCGTATTCCATTTAATTTCAACGGCCTGAAGTGTGTTCGAAGAAACTTCTATTAGGTCAACTTCTTGTTGCGCAATGGTACGCCAGAAATACATGTCGATTTTCGCCTGTTCATTGTTGATGAGTTTTCGCCGTTCGCTCATGATCCAGTTTTCCCAGAGTGCACCGGCATCAGATCGCATTTCGACCGGTGCCCATTGCTCAATTACTGCGTTTCTGATGCCGTTATCGGTAAAATAGATTTTGCGCGATTTTTTAAGCTCGTTTCGTTTATTTCGCTGAAAACTGGGCACACGAAACACCACAAAAGCCTTTTCAAGCATGTCGATGTACCGCTCAACGGTCGAAACATCGAGGCCGGCCGAAACCGCTAGTTCGTTGTATGAAACCTGTTGCCCAATCTGATATGCCAAGAGTTTTAAGAGTCGCTCAAATTTGTCCGACTTCTTTATGTTTTCTACCGCATAAATGTCTTTGTAAAGGTAGCTTTCACTCAGTTCTCTTAACCTTCGCTCCTTATGTCCGTTTTCAACTACAATTTCGGGGTAATACCCATACAGCAGCCTTTGTTTTACCTGCGAAACTTCATCGATGAGTCCGTGATGTTTTACCATTTCTCGAAAACTGAGCGGATATAGTTGAAGCGACCATTTTCTCCCGGTCATGGGCTCGCTGGTCATGCCCGAAATTTCGAGTGCCGATGAACCGGTAATGTACAATTCGATACCCGGGATTTGGTCGATCAGTTGTTTGCCGATTAACCCTATATCCTGAATGCGTTGGGCTTCATCAATAACTACAATGGAGTGGTTGGCAACAAGCGATTTTAAAAATGAGGTGCCGGCGTTAGCCAATCTCTGACGGATGGTAGCATCGTCGCCATCGAGCCAAAGTACGGCGGCATTCTGGTCAAATTGTGTCTTAAGTATGGTCGTTTTTCCAACCTGACGTGGACCGGTTAAGATAATGGCTTTGCCTTTCTTGGGTAAATTGGCCATTATGGGTATTATTTCTCTGACAATCATGGGCCAAAGTTAGCAATACTTTTTCCGAAACCGAAAATTATATAGATAAATTTAGATTCAAATCGAAAAATATATATATAAAATTAGATTAAAACCGAAAAATATATAGATAAATTTCGGTTTGATTGTGTTAGAATACAAAAAAGCCCCGAAAGTATCGGGGCTTTTGGTATTAATTCTTCACCAACGGAAGTGTGTAGATTCTGCCGTCGGCCATGGAAACGGTTACGAGATAGGTTCCCAGAGAAAGGCTTCGTGTTTCGAGCGTGAAAGGCTGAACGCCCGATTTGATGCTCACGTTTTGCTCAGACACGATGCGACCACTTAAATCGGTAATGCGGATGAATCCGTTACCGCTGGCTTCAGACTGTAGCATAACATGCGCATAATCAACTGCAGGATTCGGGAACATGCTTACGTCTTGTGCGCTGGCTGCATTGAAGTTCACCACTGCCGGGTCGAATACTTCGGTGGTTCCGTTATAGTCGGTTTGGCGCAAGCGGTAATACGAAACACCTTGCAGCGGTTGCACATCTATAAATTGATAGCTGCGGCTGCTATTCGAGTTTCCTGCTCCATCAACCGTTCCAATTGCGTTATAATTTATTGCATCTGCCGAGCGTTCGATTGTGAAGTAATCGTTGTTGATTTCTGAAGCGGTAGTCCAATTAACCAATACGGTGTTTCCAGCCGGTTGTGCATCGAAGCTAAGCAGCTCGATTGGGAGTGGCGCGCCGTTTCCGGCAGCACTAAAGTCTGAAAAGGTAGTAAGGCTGTCCCATGTAATTGTATTGGATGTGAAATTCCAGTTTGCTGTGGTCCCATCAATGGCAGTTCCTCCTGATCCCGGTGCTCCAATCCAACCCGCAGAATCCGTTTCTGTGCTGTATTTAACCGGACGAAGGGTGGTTTCTGAACCCATGATATCAGATTCAGCGTAAGCATAATTCACATCATATATCGGACTTACAGTTAGGCCATTCGGCACAACACTCCAGAAGCGCTTAATGTAATCTGTTGCGGCATTGGTTCCAATGGCGTTCGGGTGCGCAACTGGAGTCACAGACACTGTGATTGAAGCTCCAGCTTGAGCACCATTATAAAGGGCAAGTTGGATTGGGGTATAATTAGTTGCATCCCCAACAGGATAAACAAAACTTGTATTGGAGTTGGTGAATCGTTTAACGGTACCACCTGCAGTAATAATATACGTGCTAGCACTTCCATTGGATATCACTCCATTTACGGTATTCGTACCTACAATTAAGGCATTGCCGGCAAGATTCAATTTACCATTTGAAGAGGTTGAGAAGATAAGACTATCCAGTACCTGAACATTCGATGAGGCACCAAGGTTTACATTTCCGCCAAAAGTAGACACTTCGAGTCGCGAAAAGATTTCACCTGCTCCCGAAATTGACGATGTAGTGATCGTTTGGTCTCCTGCAATTTGGCGATCGAATACCACTTTCTTGTTGAAGGCATTATTAAATGCACTTGTTGCGCCCGAACGCGTCCAGTTGCCGCCAATGTTAAACGAGCCTGTGTAGGTTGTACTCAATGTGAAAGTACCGCTAGTAATGGTTAAATTTCCACGTAGGGCGCGCGTGTCGTTCAAGGTAAGGTCGGTGCCTCCGTCATTGATATCAACATTCCAAGGTATTCCGGGTAAACCCGAGTTGATTGCACCGGAAGCCCATGTTTTATCAGTGGCTCCTACCTGATAATCAACAGTATTTGCAAATCGCAAAGTAGAGTTGGTTCCGTAGAAGCATGAGTTGAGCGATTGACCAACCGATCCACCCAATACAACCTGCAATACACCATTAATGCTTACCGGGTTGCCCGTTCCAAAATCTACGGCTCCGTCGCCTATACGCACCAATACATTGGAATCGAAGTTGAGCTGCGTGCCACCGAACGATGAGAAAGTTTTGGTATAGGCCAACGGCGTATTCAATCCCAATCCGGTAATGTTGAAGCGGGATCCCGCAGAACCCGTAATTAAACGCGTTCCACCGCCGGTTAGGTTAATGCTTCCGGAGAACGAAGGGTTGGTGGCTTTGCCGCGAGCCGTAAGGGTATTGGTTCCCAAGTTCAGGTCGCCGGCAAGGTCGAGGTTACGGTTAAATGTTTTATTCGATTGAAGTGTAACAGTAATGCCCGAACCTATAATTAAATCGCGGATTTCTTCATTGCCCAAATACTCCACATCGGTTGTAACCGAAGCCTGGTATTCCATATCATACTGGTCGGTAGGAAGTAGAACCACCGGCGGTTCGGCCATAAATCCGTTTGACCGAATGATTTTACTTCCGTTAGCCATAACAACCGAATAGCTATTTTGGATTAAAATTCCTAACGCTAAGCTTAGGCGGTTGTTAATCGTAATTGGAGCGCCTATTATTACATTCGATCCATTGTTGTTGATTTTAAGGAATTCGAATGAGCTTATACCTCCGATGGTTTGCGGTGTAGTACCATTCATTTCGATTTCGCGACTATTTTGTGTAATAACCCCTGCATCAATACGACTTAGATTACCGGCAATTTGAATGTCGCCACCCACAGCGGTACTTAAAATAAGTGTGCCCGAAGCGCCCGATCCCACCGATACGTTGCCTTTAACGATGAGCGGTGTAGTACGGTTGTTAAGCGTTACGATACCGCCGGTGTTTACTGTTAGGTTTCCTTCAATTTGTAGAGGCGTGCTTCCAGTACTTACATCCAATGTGGTTACAGTACCATTTTGAATAACCTCAACGTTATACGGATAACCCGGACCACTAGTAGCGCTCCACTCTGTAGAGCGATTAAAGTTACTTCCGGTAAAGTAGCGCAAGGTCGAACCTGTAGCGTAGGTAGGCGGATTGGTGCTCACAAAACCGCCATTGGCAATCTGTAGAATGCCCTGAACGGTTGAGGTACTGGCTCCGAAATTAAATCCATTGTTAAGCGCTACACGAACATTAGATCCGAAGTTAAGTGTGGCACCGGCTCCCGGAGTAACGGTTTTAGTCCCGCCCGAAACGGCAAACAGCGATCCACTAGTTCCTGTAATGCTTACAGCGCCCGAAGGAATGTTAAAATTACCCGCAGTTCCTGAAAGGGAGAAATTACGCCCGTTCAAATCGAGGGTGTTGCCACCGTTAATTTGAAGCACATTGCCTGTAGATGCAGTTACATTTACATCGGTAGCATTTATGTTGTCAATAATTAAAGACCCGCCTGTTTTGGTAATAAGCAGGTAAGCAAAGCTTTCGGTACCGCCGCCGTTTACCGTAATGGTTTGGTTGGCAGCACCGTTAAAGAATACCGCACGGCCGTTTGAGGTAAAACCTTCTGTTACTGTACGGTTCCAATTACCCCCAACATACAAATCGCCGGAAGTATTGTTAAGCGCCAGCGTTCCGTTACTGATGTTCAAATTGCCCGATAATCCTCTGTTGGCAGCAGGCATATTTACGGTAGTTCCGTTTTGAATGGTCACATTTTGAGGCGCACCCAAGCCTGCCGTTGCAGCATTTGCATTCCATTCCGAACTTACATTGTACGATCCGGTATTGTTGTAAACAAGAGTAGATGTAGCGGTGTAGGTTGGCGAACCTGAAGTGATAAAACTGCCCGT
>CANMGM010000178.1 GCA_947497195.1 Bacteroidota bacterium | reverse complement strand
CGACCATTATTTCACCATCTCAAGTCGTGGCGAAGGGGTTTTTCGCGACCGAGGCAGTCGCTTTATAGGTATGGCATTTCCTGTTTTGGATGAGGAAGATATTAAACGCGCATTGGAACTTGTTCGCAAAGAGCATCCAACGGCCCGACACCATTGCTATGCGTATCGCATCAACCCTCTCGGTGAGCGATGGAGAGCCAACGACGATGGAGAACCATCCTCATCGGCCGGAAAACCCATTCTCAATCAACTTAAATCGATGCAGGTTTTCAATGTTTTGGTTATTGTGGTGCGTTATTTTGGCGGAACCTTGCTGGGTGTGCCGGGTCTGATTCACGCCTACCGCGAAGCCGCAAAACTGGCTCTCGAAGATACCGGAATTGTTGAAAAACTGATTGTGCAACGCATACGCGTGCAATGTTCATATACAGAATCGGGCGAATTGATGAAGTGGGTTAAAGCAATGGGATTCTCTGCCAGGCCAGATGGCGGTGATGTTCTATTCGTTATTACTGTCGAAATAGCACACAGTTCATCGAATGCTGCAATCGAAGAAATAAAGCGCCGTAACTGGATGGTTGAAGGCTTGGACTAACTAATCTTATGCTTGTTATTTTACAAGCGTTATTGTTCCTGTTTTGTTTACAATAACTCCATCCAATTGCTTCAGATACAAATTATACGCATAAATTCCGGTGGGTGCTTCAGTGTCCTTGAATTTCCCATCCCAGCAATCTGTAATTTCGGAAGTTTCGAAAAGTTTCTCGCCCCAACGATTGTAAATAACCAATTTAAATAAATCCACACAATCGGTGTAAACACAATAGGACTCATTCATAAATGGCCCTTTAGCATTGGGCGAAAAAATATTAGGGATAAAGAGCTGCCCGCAAATGATGTCGACTTTTATCCGAATGCTATCGCGCGAAACACATCCGAAACTATTTGTTCCGCTTACATAGTAAGTTGTTGTTTCTGTCGGAAATGCAAGTGGTGTTGGACAATTGGTACAACTTAAACTTGCATCTTGTGTCCATGTGAATTCGGCCTCGCCTGTAACCGTTAATTGCAGGGTATCGCCCAATGCAACGCTTGTTGACACAGATGAAATTGCTATTTCAGGATTCGGATGTACCGTCAACTCCACAGCATCCGAGCTAATACTGGTGCTGCATGAAGAAATTTCGGCACGGTAAATCAATCCATTCATTCCATCCGAAAGTGGATCAATAGTTAGCACTGCGGCGGTTGTTCCACTATAAGGACTTTGGTTTTCGAGTGGTTGGAATGTAGTACCGTTATCAGAACTTACAAACCATTGCCAGCTTACCGCTGATGTTGCCGCCGCTGTTAATTGAACGCTTTGTTCAGAGCAAGCCGCCCCGTCAACCGGCTGCAGCGTTAATGCCGGAGCCGCTTCAACTGTTAGTTGTACAGCCTGACTGGTTACTTCGCCACAATCGTTCGTAACATAACATTGGTAGATAGTTCCATTTAAGGTCGCAGATACATCCGAGATCGTTAACTGAGTGGTTGTCGTCCCTGCAATGGAAGCCGAATTTCCGAGGTTGGTGAACGTTTGTCCGTTGTTGGCACTTTGCTGCCACTGAAACGTTGTTCCCGAAGCCGCTACACTAAAAACAGCGTCGAGCCCTTCGCAAACAGTTACACTTTGGGGCTGAGTAGAAATTGCAGCAGCGGCTTCAACAAGAATCTGAACCGGGATGCTAAATACATCGCCGGAGCACGAACCGGTAATGCGACAGCGAACTGAATAGCTGCCAACTGCCAATTGCGAAGCATCTATCGATAAGTTGGATGAATTACCGGCACTCAAACCGGCCTGGGGATTCATGCTCAAATCGATAAAATTGCCTCCGCTCTCAATTTGCCAAACATAGGCTGCTGCATTGCTGGCCGTTGTTGATATTGATCCACTTTGCCCCGTGCACAAGGTAATGCTTTGCGGTTGCTCAGTGATGCTAACTGCACTGCCGGGTAACACTTCAGCCGCATCAGAACAAATGGTCTCGCCACACGATGTATAACAAATGTGGTAAAATTGTCCCTGCACCTGAGCGCTCGGATTCAATACGGTTAAATCACCGGAAGTAGCTCCTGTGTAGGAAAGGCCGTTCGAAATGGGTGAAAACGTATTTCCCCCATCTGTGCTCAACTCCCACTGCACTTGTGTTCCACTGGGGATAACACCTCCGCTAAATTGAAGATTTTGTCCGGGGCAATACACTGCATTCACAGGATTTTGAATAACGTTTGGACCAGCATTCAAGGTTAACACCGCCGGACTCGATTCAAAAGGCGTTCCGCATGAACCGCTTGCCAGACAATAATACTGATTGCCATTAAAGGTGGATGTAACCGGATTGATTGAGAGATTTGGTGAAGTTACTCCCGAATATGGCGAAGAATTTACAAGTGGTGAAAATGTTGCACCATTGTCGCTACTTTCGAACCATTGAAAGGAATATCCGGAAATGGAATTAACCGAAAAGTTGGCCGATTCGGCAGCACATAGACTTAGGCTTTGTGGATTACTAAGCGTTGGGACAGAAAGTGGTGTAGCTGTAAATGTTAAACGGGCGTCTGCAGGGCGCTGGAAATACTCAATTACTAGATCGGTATTTCCGCTTAAACAAATGCCGTTTGGAAAGGCTGTAGCTGTTGAACGAAAGCTTCCTAAATATGCTTGTTCAATAAAGGAATCCAAGATCCAGGTTGCGCCGCCATCAATGCTCAACCGAATTCCGTCATCGCCTTGAATACTAAGTTGATAGAAACCGGGTGCGAAATTCTCCGTGCGGCGCAATCGCAGGCTGAAAATGGTGGTATAATTGAGTCCGCAGTTAAATGATGAGCCATTTGCAGTTGAACCCGGCACCCCACCGGTTTGACTAAAAAACAAATCCAGATTTAACGCATTGTAAACTACGTGGCCTTGGTAGTTGGAAGAACCGAAAAAGTTCTGTGCTGCAATTAAAGCCGGTGTGTTTAGAATACCGCCCGTTGTTGGGGTCCAGTTGTATAGATGACCAATCCATTGCCCAATGCCAGATTGTGCTTGCGGTAGGGCAGGCAGGGGAACATTTGCAGGAATTACATTGATAACATTCCCTCCGCTGCACTGAAATAAATCGTTGCTGGTGTAACCTGTACTCGCACGCATTTTAATGGTGTAGGCGCTACCAACCGGAGTTGTGACGGGGATTGTTACGCGTACAAGCAAATCGTTGATGTTGGACGAAAACAGGTATGGCCCGTTGGCCCAGCTCGAGCCATTGTTGTTGCTGTATTGCGCAACCGGCAAAATTTGCGTTCCGTTGGCAAACGATCCACTGGCATTGGAAAGTAGCGCCTGAATTTGCGTGCCGGTGGGGAAGTTTTGAATTTGAAACACCTTCAGCTGCAACGTTCCCCCTTGGCATACTACCGGACAGTTGAATGAAGGATCGGGCTGGCAAAGTGATAAGTACTGTGAAAACAAACTTCCATTTCCGAGCAAATATAAAGACAGGATAAAAATCAGGGGACGCATCGCAATCATTGAAGTGTCGAATGTACACTTTGAGATTAATTTTTACAAATAGAATTTGGCATACCTTGCAGCCATGTTGAAAAGATGCTGCTTGGGAATAGTATTGGTTGGAATTATTTGTCCGTATGCGATTGCGCAAATCGATACCATACGCATTTTGCAATACAATATTTTACGCTTCCCCGAAGGCAATTCGATGAAGGCGCCATTGTTTCGTCCGATCGTTAATTACCTGCAACCCGATCTGATTGGCTTGAATGAATTGACGGAAGCATCAGCAATCGATTCCTTAAAGAAATATGTATTCAGTGATTCGGTTTTTGGCGTTACGAATTGGATTCAGGAAAGCGAACTGATGGGGTCCATGTTTTACCGGAAATCAAAACTGCGACTCGCATCGCAATTTCCGATACAAACCTCACCACGTTTTACCAATGTATATCGCTTTTACAGTGCAAATCAGAATTTCGAAAGCTATCCCGACACGGTATGGATGACAAACATGTTGGTGCATTTCAAATCGAGTCAGGGCAGCGACAACGAGAATCTACGCGCACAACAGGCCGCCGATATCCGCATTTATGCAAACAACCGGCATCCTTCGAACAATTTCATCCTGCAGGGCGACCTCAATCTTTACAGCGCCGACGAGCCTGCCTGGCAAAATCTGCGCACCGACGGACAAGCGCAATTCGTAGATTTTATAAACCGTGAAGGCGATTGGTCGAACAACATCAATTTTGCCGATGTGCATACACAGAGTCCGCGTACGGCTTCGTTCGATTTGGGTGTAACGGGCGGTATGGACGATCGCTTCGATTTTATCCTAGGTACGCGGTTCGTAAACGATGGAACATATGGACTTCGTTACATCGATGATTCATACAGCACTCCCGGAAACGATGGAGCGCATTACAACACGTCAATTTTAGCCAATCCACCCAACACTTCTGCTCCCGATTCGGTTATTCAGGCCTTGCACGATTTGGCCGATCACTTGCCGGTAATTGCGTCCTTTGAATTCGATTATAGCGCCGGCTTTAATGCAGTAAATGAGCATGAGGAAACTGTAAGTTGTCCGGGCTTCGACTTCGATTTAGCCAATTCGCTTCCATGCAATGAAATAGAAATTTGGAATACATTGGGTGAACGAATGCCATGTAGGGAGGACGCCTACTGGAGCAGTCAAAATTTGAAAGGAGGACTTTATATCGTTATGCTTAAAAATAAAGAGTTCGCTTGTCGTTATAAATTTGTACGGATGATTAATGATTGAAAAGTCCTCCTAGAAAACAAAAGAATTTAAGACCTTACCCGACTTTTTAATCCAATCAAATAATTATGCGCGTTTTGGAGAATCAAATTTCGAGTGCAAACGGATTCTTGAACCAAGCTACATACCCGCCAGGGATTGGAGGGTAAAGCCCGGAGGCCCGAAAGCAGAGCGAATCGGGACGAGGACTTGAACCGGAAAGCACGCCCGTGGCGGCCTAAGCATTATAAATATAACAAATTGAAAATGAGGATGTAGCACTCAACTTCACTGGGGTCCACCACTCCTCCTCCCCAGTTTCAAGATACGAATTCCCCAACCAACTAGCCGTTAATAAACGTTTATAAACGGCTAGTTATCAACAAGTCGAAGCAAATTTTCTACTTTTATTTATACTAGAAATTTCTGAACTTTAGACTGGGCGGGAACACGTGTTTCCCTTATTTTTTGTTCATT
>CANMGM010000177.1 GCA_947497195.1 Bacteroidota bacterium | reverse complement strand
TGCCCGCGCCACTATGGCAATGCCTAACAGAACCGCACCGAAGTAAACGATTCTGAGCCGAAGCAATATGTCGCGGTTGTTCTGCATTAATCTTGGTTGGGCTTGATTATGTCTTGTTTACTCAGGTATAAGGTGCGCGGTGGCTCTTTGGCTTCGTAGATGTTGTGTTTTTCCAATTTTACGGCAACCTGGCTGGGATTAGAATTGTAAACCAGTTCAGATTTCAAGGTGATGTATTCGCTACGCAGGTCTTTCAATTCTTTTGTAATGCGAGCCGTCTGGCGAATGGTGCGTTCGGCGTTGTAGGTATTGGCGATATAGAAACCCACGAGGAAACAGAGGAACAAGGCGAAAGGAATATTCCGCGTGGTCGCATCGCCCGACAGGAAACTGCCGTCCATGATCCCTGTGATCCATTGCTGGAAAAGGCCCTGCCGACGTTTCTCGGACTGTTCCTTCGCAGGTTTTTCGCTTTGTTTTTTTAATCTGTTCATTCTTTGTTTCGTTCAGCAATGCGCAATACAGCACTTCGTGCACGGTTATTTTGGGTTATTTCTGTATCGTCGGGACGGATAGGTTTTCGGTTCACCGCATGAAATGGGACGTGTACATTTCCGTACAGGTCTTTCTCGGCTTCGCCTTCAAACTTTCCGCTTCTGATGAAGTTTTTCACCAGCCTGTCTTCGAGGGAATGGTAACTGATAATCACTAGCCTTCCGCCAGGTGCCAAAATCTCGGCTGCCTGTGTAAGCAAGGACTTCAGAGCGCCCAGCTCGTCGTTTACTTCAATGCGCAAGGCCTGAAAAACACGTGCAGCAAATTGGTGTTCCTGCCCGCGTTTGGCAAAGGGCTGAATGAGCTCCATCAGTTTGCCGGTGGTATCGATTCGCCGATCGCTGCGCACATTGATCAAATGCCTGGCGAGCTTTCCGGCTTCACTTAATTCGCCATATTCCCGCAATACACGCCGCAGATTCGCTTCATCGTAGTTCATCAGAATATCGGCCGCACTTGTTGGTTGTGCTGGATTCATCCGCATATCCAATGCGGCATCGAAGCGAAGCGAAAAGCCTTTTTCGGGTGTATCGAACTGATGCGATGAAACACCCAAATCGGCCAAAATACCATCCGCGGGAATAGCCCGGTACATGCGCAAGAAATTCTTTATAAACCTGAAGTTTTGCGGAATCAGCGTGAATCGCTCATCGTCGGGGGCATTTCTGGCGGAATCGGGATCCTGGTCGAAAGCGAAGAGTCTGCCTTTTTCGCCAAGCTGTGCAAGAATACCACGGCTGTGTCCTCCTCCGCCAAAGGTTACGTCAACATAGGTGCCGTCGGGCCTCAGGCGAAGTCCGTCTAAACAGTCTTGAAAAAGAACGGGCGTGTGGTAACTCATGATCCGCTGTTTCGAATTCCCTTCATCACTTTAGAAGCGAGGGAATAGAAAGCATTCGGATCTGACGTCCCATGCACTTCATCATAAACTTTCGGCGACCAGATTTCGAAGTTCTCCAGGTTTGCGCTGAATAGAATTTCGTTTGTAATTCCCGACAATTCGAGCAATTGCTTAGGAAGCAACATGCGCTTGGCAGAATCTAAATCGACATGCACCGCTGTTCCATAGAACTGACGAATGAAACGGTCGTTTTCCGGATCATAGGGATCAAGTTTGCGAATGTCGTCGGTACGCTTCTGCCACGAATCGGTAGTATACAAATCGAGACACCGGGTAAAAAGGGATCTGTTGAGGACGAAATGATCGCGTCTGCCTTCCGTGAACTGCTTTAACATCGCAGCAGGAAGCATTACGCGGCCCTTGGCGTCCACCTTGCACAGAAACTTACCGGTGAATTCGGTCATACTCCAGTTTAGGATTTGGGACGTAAAAATAGCTATTTAAAAACACAAGCTACCACTTTTTACCACTTTGTTAATAATTTGGTTTCAAAATCGCTCTATAAGGATCGAAGTTATTTCCAAACACCTTGCTATAGTTGAATTTCAAGTGGTGGTAGAAAGTGGTAAAAATTTTATTACCTGCGCGTTTTTTGAATTTTGAGATTACTCAATTTCACCTTCGGATTTTTGCCGGATGTATTTCGATTTTCTTACTTTTGGCAATTGTTAATCGTTCCGAATGCAACAGGTGCTTAAACAAGACGGCGAATTCAGATATATCGAAGAAGGTTCAGGACCAACCCTGTTGGTATTGCACGGACTATTCGGTGCATTGAGCAATTTCCGCGATGTACTCGATGAATTTCGCCACAACTTCCGCGTCGTTATTCCGATGATGCCCATTTATGAACTTCCTGTTGAAGACACCCATGTACGAAGCCTGGCAGCTTTTATTCTTCGCTTTGTTCAGTTTAAGGGATATTCCTCACTTAACCTATTGGGCAATTCGCTTGGTGGGCACGTAGCGCTGGTTTTTTCGAAAGACCACCCCGAACTGGTTAATTCGCTTATTCTAACAGGTAGTTCTGGCTTGTATGAAAATGCCATGGGAGGCTCATTCCCGCGTCGCGAAGATCACGATTTCATTAAGGCCAAGGTCGAATACACCTTCTACGATCCGGCAACCGCGACGAAAGAATTAGTCGATGAGGTATTCGAGATCGTAAACAACAAAGAAAAACTTATCCGCATTCTAGCCCTCGCCAAATCGGCAATACGCCACAACATGGCCGAAGAGCTTCACACATTCGAAATGCCGGTTTGCCTGATTTGGGGCAAAAACGATAATATCACACCACCCGATGTGGCAGAAGAATTTCATAAGTTACTGAAGCATTCAAGCCTATTCTGGATCGATCAATGTGGACACGCGCCCATGATGGAACGTCCAGCCGAATTCAATGCTATTCTCAAACCTTGGCTCAACGCCATGTATGCTGAAAAGGTATGAAGGTGAATGAACAACTCATTGGACATCTTTCGCACTTGTCCCGCTTGCAATTCGATGAGCAGGCAGGGCAGGAAATGGTACACGACCTGAACCGTATACTTGGTTTTGTTGAAAAGCTTGAAGAAGTGAATACCGAAGGCGTAGAGCCCTTAATATACATGACCGACGAAACAAACATCCTGCGCGATGATGCAGTTGTTCAAACCATCACGCAGGATGAGGCCTTGAAGAATGCTCCGCGAAAAGATTCGGACTATTTCAGGGTGCCGCGCTTTATCGATCAGGATTGATTTTTAACCTATGGCTTCAGCCCGTAGCTTGATCTCCTCAACTTAGCAATACTGCTCAAACGCCATCAACAGGTTGTCGGCAATCATTTGTGCCGAACGCCCTTCGATGTGATGGCGCTCGATGAAATGCACCAGTTTTCCATCTTTAAACAAGGCCATTGCCGGAGATGACGGAGGATATGGAGCAAAATAGGAACGCGCACGCGCAGTAGCTTCACCATCGTTCCCTGCAAATACAGTTGTTAAACGTAGAGGCTTCTTCGTGGCTTTATCGATTGCCATGCGCACACCCGGACGAGCCGAACCGGCAGCACAGCCGCATACTGAATTTACAACTACCAGCACAGATCCTTCATTGGATCCCAATATGCTGTCGACCTGCGCTGCTGTGCGCATCTCTTCAAAACCTGCATTAACAAGCTCCTGACGCATAGGAGCTACCATTTGTTCGGGATACATAAATTGAATTGAATTTATTTTGGGTCAAAGTTAGGATAAAAAACCTGAGTATTCGAGTTTCCTTTTCACACTACTTTTTCCTATCGACTGTGTAATGCACCAACTCTGCAAACGATTTCGAATATTCGCTTTCCGGAAATTCGGCCAATAAACCCAGGGCTTTGTCGCGGTATTCGAACATTTTCTGTTCGGCAAAAGCGATGCCCTTGCCCGCCTTCACCAACGCAATTACCTCTTCGACCCGCGCTGGTTCAGTATTGTGATATTTCACGATATTCATGATGCGGTTGCGCACCTCACGCGGCGAATTGGCCAAGGTATAAATCAGCGGCAAGGTCATTTTCCGCTCCTTGATGTCGATTCCCGTTGGTTTTCCAATGGATTTACCGCTTTCGTAGTCGAACAAATCGTCCTTTATCTGAAAGGCAATGCCTATCAATTCGCCGATTAACTTCATCTTGGCAACATCTTCCGCATTCGCCCCGGCAGATTCCGCCCCGGATGCACAACACGATGCAATAAGCGTTGCCGTTTTTTTACGAATGATATCGAAATACACTTCTTCTGAAATATCCAACCGACGGGCCTTTTCAATCTGCAACAACTCGCCCTCGCTCATCTCGCGCACCGAATCGCTTACGATGCGTAGCAAGGCAAACTCCTCATTTTCGACCGAAAGCAACAATCCGCGCGACAGCAAATAATCGCCCACCAAAACCGCGATTTTATTTTTCCACAACGCATTTACCGAAAAGAAACCGCGGCGTTCGTTCGAATCATCAACCACATCGTCGTGCACCAACGTAGCGGTATGCAACAATTCAATCAATGATGCAGCGCGGTAGGTGCTTTCGCGAACTCCTCCGCAAATGCCTGCCGCAAGAAAAACAAACATCGGCCGAATCTGTTTCCCCTTCCGCTTTACGATATAATATGTAATTTTATCGAGCAGCGGAACCGTACTTTTCATCGAATCTTTGAAATGGCGTTCAAACTGATCCATTTCGTTCTTGATGGGTGCTTTGATCTCGTCGATTCCTCTCATCTGGTTTTCAAAAGTAGGGTATTTCCCTTTCCTTAGTGCCAACCTTGCTTAACTTCGCAAAATAAATGATCGCACAACGCAGCATCGAACAAGTACTCGACACCGCTCAAATAGAAGAGGTTGTTGGCGATTTCGTTGCATTGAAGCGACGCGGAACGAATTTAATCGGACTCTGTCCTTTTCACAACGAGAAATCACCATCGTTTAATGTTTCGCCTTCGCGTGGTATCTACAAGTGCTTCGGCTGCGGCGAGGGTGGCAATTCGTTGCGTTTCATCATGCAGCACGAAAAGTTGAGTTATCCCGAAGCTATCCGCTACCTTGCCCGTAAATACCAGATTGAGCTCGAAGAAGACAGAAGCAACGAAAGCCATTCGGAAGAAAAACAGGAACGCGAATCGTTGCTCTTGCTCAACGAATGGGCCTGCAAATTCATGGAAACGCAGCTGCACGAAAGCGATCATGGTAAGGCGGTTGGTTTGAGTTATTTCAAGGAGCGCGGCTTTAGCGACGAAACCATCCGGAAATTCAGACTGGGAATTCTACCCGAAGCCTGGAATGTAATGAGCGATCAGGCTCAAAAAGATGGAT
>CANMGM010000176.1 GCA_947497195.1 Bacteroidota bacterium | reverse complement strand
GTCGAAACGCAAGTATTGATCATTTACCAAAGAGCCTTTCTGCTCTACGTGTGTGCCCAAAACGTTGCGCAATGCGGCATGCAGCAAATGCGTGGCGGTATGGTTGCGCATGGTAGCTATGCGTAATTTACTGTTTACCTCGGCTTTAAACGACTCATTTAAATCAGCTGGCAAGCGGTCGCTAAAATGGACTATCTGTCCGTGTTCCTTTTTCGTGTCGGTAATTTGTATGGTTTCGTTGCTGCCAATTAACCAGCCCGTATCGCCTACCTGACCGCCACTTTCGGCATAGAACGGTGTAATGTTGAGTGCCAGCTGGTACTGCTTTTTGCCTTTGTGTTGAATTTCGCGGTAACGTACAATGCGCACCTGTGCTTCGAGAAAATCGTAGCCCACAAACTCCTGCTCATCGTCGTCGAAAAGTTCGATCCAATCGCCCGCCTCAACCGATGCCGCAGCACGCGAGCGGTCTTTCTGCATTTTGAGATGTGCGGCGTAGCTTTCCATATCTACCTCGAGGCCTTGCTCGCGCGCCATAAGCTGCGTAAGGTCGATGGGGAAGCCGAAGGTATCGAAGAGTTCGAAGGCAAAATCGCCCGGAACCGCTTGCTTACTCTTGTTTTTGGAAAGAAAATCGTTGAAACGCTGGATGCCCGTAGCCAGTGTACGCAAGAATGCAGCTTCTTCTTCCTGAATTACTTTTTCGATCAATCCCTGCTGTGCAGGCAATTCGGGAAACTGTGCGCCCATTTGCCCCGATAATACAGGAACAAGCTTGTGCAGGAATGGCTCGCGCAGATTGAGGAAGGTGTATGCGTAACGCACGGCACGGCGCAGAATACGGCGAATTACGTAACCGGCTTTGTTGTTCGAAGGCAATTGTCCGTCGGCAATAGCAAAGGCGATGGTGCGCACGTGGTCGGCCATAACGCGCATGGCGATATCGGTTTTCTCGCTACTACCGTATGAAACCGATGATGCGGCTTCGATAAAACGAATCAAAGGCTGAAACACATCGGTATCGTAGTTCGACTTTTTGCCTTGCAATGCCATGCAGAGGCGTTCGAAGCCCATGCCGGTGTCGACATGCTGCGCAGGAAGTTTCTCGAGCGAGCCGTCGGCCTTGCGGTTAAACTCCATGAACACGTTGTTCCAGATTTCGATAACCTGCGGATGACTTTCGTTAACGAGTGTTTTTGCGTCGATGGCATTGCGTTCGGCCTCGTCGCGCAGGTCGACATGTATCTCGGTGCAAGGGCCACATGGACCGGTATCGCCCATTTCCCAGAAGTTGTCTTTCTTGTTACCACGTAAGATGCGGTCTTCGGCAATCCATTGTTTCCAGCAATCGTAGGCTTCCTGGTCGAAAGGCAGATTCTCTTTGGCATCGCCTTCGAAAACGGTAACGTACAAACGATTTTTATCGAGCTTGTACACATCGGTAAGCAGTTCCCAGGCCCAAGCGATGGCTTCTTTCTTGAAATAATCGCCAAACGACCAGTTGCCCAACATTTCGAACATGGTGTGGTGATAGGTATCCACGCCCACTTCTTCGAGGTCGTTGTGCTTGCCCGAAACGCGAAGGCATTTTTGCGTATCGGCGATGCGCGGATGCTTAACCGGAGCATTACCCAAGAAAATATCCTTAAACTGGTTCATGCCGGCATTGGTGAACATCAGCGTAGGATCGTTCTTGATTACCATAGGCGCCGAAGGCACAATCTGATGGGCTTTGGAGGCGAAAAAATCGAGGAAGGTCTGGCGTATTTCCTGGGCGGTCATGCGGGTTTAACGAGGATTAAGAAATTCGGAATAAGGCGGCAAAGTTAGGGAATTTGGTATAAAACGGAAATCATAACCTTTACCATGATTCAAAGCAAGGTTATCGAAATAATACGGGTGTATAAAAGAGACGTTTACTTTTTAATTACCCTAAAGAACTCCCGATCAAAGACGCCGAAATACGTTTTTGCATCAAAATTTTCGAAGTATGGAATAAACTTCCGCATATTCTTTTTAGCATCTTCGCTATAAGCTCTTAAATATCGCATCTTGCCATCGGCATACAGCTGTATATCAACCTGTACATCAGGCTCAGGAATACCATCTATTTTATACACCTCCCTACCGATTAAATAAGGACTTGGATAACCCCATTTTTCCATAAGCGGAGTTAGGTACTTTACGATGATTTCTTCTTCCATGTGATTCGTAGTTACACCCTGATAAATGCGCTGAATCGGAATCTTGTTTTCTTTAAAGAGATCCACAATAATTTGACAGATAAATACATGTTCGGGATTTCCATATCCGCCCATTTCATTATCCATCGAAAAAATTACAGAAGGATTAAAAGCATTTATTTTCTGCTCCAAAACCGATTTTACTTTTTCGGTTTTAAAAACCGCAGCAAAATGTTCTCTTGGAATGGGTAAATAAGCAAGCCGAGTGCTGTCGTATGGATTTACATTTCGATACAGGTCATTTTCCAAAATGAGCTTGTTTCCTTTGCAAATTACTTCTGCAGGATGCACAGAATTGCCTTTTTCTAAAGGTGTGGTTTGAAGCGTCCATTGTTCAATTTCCCAACCGGCTTGCTTCAATTTATAGACAGTACCAGCCATGAAGCAATCATCGTCATCGTGCGCCGAAATAATCAGCGCGCGTTTATTGCTAACAGTGTCGAGATAATTATCGTTCGGATATGATTCTGTTGCTGCAAATTTTTGAATGGTCGAAACAGTATTTTTTGTTTTGCAGGAAACAAAAATGATTGCTAAAAAACTAAAAACAATTGAAGATTTTGATACTTTAATGATCATGGTAATTCATTAAATAATTTTCAATTAATACAAAAAACAAGGTTAAAACTATGGCGAAAATGTGCTATTGGGAATTTGCTTAATTTTCTAATATTTTCAATAAACTGCTAACGTATCATCGTCCATGAATCACCATTATAATTTACTGTTAACGATGAACCATCGCATTCAAAGGTAAATGATGAATTAGCCGGACTATTGGGAGCGAGCGGATCGTAACCTGTGCAATAAACTACAGGTTGTTGCGCATCAAAATCAAGGTTACATGTCGATCCAGAAACGGTATAGGTAAACGTAAAAACTAATGGCCCACAAATGCCATTGCAATCAGGGTTTGAAGAACTACCGGTTCCGTCTGCATTAAATTTCCAAATTACCCCTCGCGGATCTCCACATGCATCGCTGTACCACGATCCACTAAAGCAACCGCCGCCGCCGCCGCCATTTTCTCCAAGCTTTTCGCTTAATTTTTCAAAATCATCCATGCATGTTTTTTGGCATCCGCTGAATAGAACAACCAAAAGAAATATACCCGCAAAACTGTATTTTAACTTATTCATAAACCATTCTTTTAATTATTAAAATCCAATTGACACTCCCAAACTTCCAATATAACAGCCCGAAACATCTATAAATTGATCAAAACCCAATCCCAATACCATAGCCGGATAGCCTTCGGGGGTGCGTCCAATCTTTTTCTGAATTTGTTCCCCAAAATGAAAGCCTACATCCCAAAAACTTGCGGAAATATCGCTCGATACATCTTTACCATAGTTATAGTTTAAGAAAAACCCGCCTTGAAAAAATAAATCAAATGATTTTAGTTTTACTGCGGTATATTGATTAAGTATGAAATAACATTTCCACATTTTTAACGAAGTGGAGTTATCGGTGCTGGTGTATTCAATACCCGGCATATATCCAAAATCAACTTTAATTCCGCCATCTGATAACCATTTTTTGCGATTATAGATATTCTTTAATTTACTTTTTTGATATCCAATTTGGATGTTCCAGTGATTTGATGGATCCATTGCCATTGAGTAAGGATTAAAACGAAACCTACCTACAGATAAATTAAAGAGCGTGGGTTTAGGAATAAATCCACCTGAGGAATCTTGCAAGGAATTCACAGGATCCTTCTTTAGCACCATTTCCTTTTGAAGCTTTTCAGTAAAATCGCTGAACGAAAAATCAGATTTACTTTGATTATTGGGCGTAGTTTTACTATCAGAAGCAGGAACAGAAGCAGGAACAGAAGCAGGAACAGAAGTTCCCGAATACGTCACCTTAAAGCTATATTTGGTGGTGGCCCCAGCATCTGTTGAATTCCATAAATAAACATGATACGCATCTTTGGCCAAATGATCGGCCTTAAACAAATTGTTTTGCACCGTAATTTCTTCTTCGGCTTTAATGTATTTAAATCCTTCGGCTTCCAACTCCGAATACGTGCGCAAATAAAATGAACGATCGGTAAATGAATACGTAACTTCTTTAGGATTCATTTTAAAATCAATTCGACTTGCATTTTTCTTGTAGCGAAAAATATTGCCTTCCGACTTTTCGAATTGAAATCCTTTTTTAATCAATGAATCTTCGAATTGAATAGCATTTAAGCTTAACAATTGATTTAATTCTTTCACCGATTTAAACTCCTGGGCGATGCAAAAATGAGCAGCAAAGACCAATACAATAAGAAGAAGATTATTTATTTTTTTCATTTATAAACAATTAATGATTTTAGACTGAGCTTGACCGAATGAGAACAGGAGAGTTACAGAGGCCTCTTTAATGAATTTATTTTCTTCGATTTTTTTAACCCAGAAGAAAATTAGTTTGTAATTAAAATCTTTTGTGATCCTATCGATCCATTGGCATACCGAACCATAAGGGTATATAAGCCGGATGAACAGTGACGAAGATTTAATGAATATTCTGAATTTGTTGTTTTTTCTGCTGCCACAACAATACCTAGTGCCGACACCACCTCAATATTGCTATTAAGGGGCAAATTGATTATTTGAAACTGACCATTTCCCGGATTGGGATAAACCGTTATCTGCTTATCGGTTGGAGGTTCAACACCAAGATTATTACCACACGTCCAAATGCTGTTATCAAAGGCATTGGCTGCCACTGCCGAAAAATATAGGTTACCATTACATACATCAAATTGAAGTGGGATGCTTTCATCCGATCCGGGAATAATATCGGCAACCAGATTTGTACCTGCCGAAGTTCCATCAGTTCCCCAAAGTTCTTTCCCATTTACTCCATTGTCTGCCATAAAATAAGCAAAGCCATCCAATATATCAGAAGCATATAATCCATTAGCACTGCTCGATTGACCAGGATAAATGTCTTTAAGCATCTGTGTTCCACCTTCTGTACCATCGCTTATCCAAGGTTCATATCCTGAGGTGCCATTATCGGCATAAAAAAGTATGTTCGAAGCAAGCGCTTTTATAC
>CANMGM010000175.1 GCA_947497195.1 Bacteroidota bacterium | reverse complement strand
GAGTCTTACCGGTAGCAACGCATTGACCTCTAATGCTCAATTTGATCGGCACCGAAGCACAGTGAGTTACGGCATTTGGAAAATGGAAGTTGGCTATAAAGATGAATTCGAGAACAACTTGTTAAAAGCCGACACGCTTCAGCCGGGGAGTTATGCCTTTTACGACAGGCAGGTATTTCTGCAGAACCGCGATACGGCTAGGCAGAAGTTTAATGTATTCTACCGCCTGCGCGACGATGAGGCCTTGTCGACAAATCGCCTGAAAAGGAGTACGCGCGCCGAAAGCTATGGTTTAAGCACCGAGCTTGCGAAAGGGGAGCTTGTTCAACTGCGAACGATTACTGCAATCCGGAATTTATTTATTGAAGACACCTTATTGAGTGCACTCGATCCGGAACGCACACTCGTAAACCGCGTCGAACTGGGACTTCGTATTTGGAAAGGAGTTGTTACCGCAAATAGCTTCTACGAGGCAGGAAGCGGATTGGAAACACGCAAGGAGTTTAGCTACCTCGAAGTACAGCCGGGGCAGGGAGTATACTCGTGGACCGATTACAACGGGAATGCAATCAAGGAATTGAACGAATTCGAGATAGCTGCCTTTCCCGATCAGGCACGCTACATCAGAGTCTTTACGCCTACGAGCGATTTTATTCGGGTGTACTCGAATCAGTTTAGTCAAACCGTTAATGTAAAGACACCAAATTCTTGGACAAAAGAAAAAGGATTGCGCAAGTTTCTTTCGCGGTTATCTACACAGAGCGCCTGGAAAACAGATGGAAAAACAACAACCGAAGATTTGGCGAGAGCATACAATCCGCTTCGGTTTGGAATTGACGATACGGCATTGATTACCTTTAACAGAGCCGTTAGAAACACAGTTTTTTTTAACCGTGGTGCAGCCAAATTCGGGATGGAATTAAACTGGCAGAGTTTGTCGAACAAAGCCTTACTCAACAACGGAATCGAAGCACGCGATAACCGATTCAGCAATCACCGTATGCGTTGGAATGCCGGCGATATTTTTACCATTACTACCGAAACGCGTAATGGACAAAAGAGGTCGGAGGCCGTGTTTTTTTCAAACCGGAATTACCGCATCAATTATACTGAAGTGGGTCCCACCTTGAGCATTCAGCCGAACGCAGCATTTCGTATGAACCTGAATTACAAATACAGCATCAAGCAAAATACAGCCGATTATGGGGGAGAGAGGGCGCTTAGTCATACTGCAGGAACAGAATTGAAATACAACGTGGCCGAGAAGGGTAGTTTTCAGGGCAGATTCATTTTTATACTCATCAATTTTTCGGGACAACAAAATACGCCGGTAGCATTTGAAATGCAGGAGGGATTGAAGAGCGGAAATAACTTCACCTGGGGCATCAATTATCAGCGCACCTTATCGAACAACATGCAGCTGAACATCAATTACGATGGAAGGAAATCGCCCGAAGCGAAAACCGTTCATGTTGGCGGTGTGCAGGTTCGGTTATTTTTTTAATTATACAGATTTGTTAATTTTATTCACAACCTGCAGTAGGAAGCAATAGAAATTAATTACTTTTAGCACGATAATATTGAGGAACATGAGCATTAAAAAACCTAAAGCCAAGTATGCAACCGTAATGCTGATTGATGATAGTGAGATTGATAATTTCATTAACCAGAAGATGGTTGAAGGTTGCAATTTTGCCGATCGGGTGTATGTGCATACCAGTTCCAAAAGTGCGATTGAGTTTCTAACCAATTTTGAAAGGGCGCATTTGCCTGAAGACCTCTTGCCCGAGGTTATTTTTCTCGATATCAACATGCCGATTATGGACGGATTTCAGTTTGCTGAAGAATTTCAGAAAACCTGTCCGAAGATTTACGAGAAAATACGCATTGTATTCCTCACCAGTTCATTGAACCCGGTAGATCAGAAGCGTGCGATGCAGGTGCGCGGCGTATACTCTTTTCTCAATAAGCCTTTGAGCAAGGATCATCTGGAGAAATTGTGATTGATTCCAATACTTTAGGATGGAATATTTAGATTTCCTGTAGGAATGGCAACATACTCCTTTCTATTAAAGAGAAGTGCATAATTAAGTCGATTTCTACGAAAGCCTACGAGATAAATATTTCATTACTATCGAAATAATGGCATATCGTTATTTCATCAAATTAAAATACAATGGTCAAAAGTACCATGGATGGCAGATACAGCCCAATGCACCAAGTGTTCAGGCGTGTATAAACAATGCACTTCGATTGGTATTGAATTGTGATATCGAGACAATTGGATGTGGTCGCACGGATACCGGTGTTCATGCCCGGAATTTTTTTGCGCATTTCGACCTCGAAAACCCAATAAATGACTGCGGTTATGTTATAAAGCGTTTAGATGCAATGCGTTTGCCCGGTATACTTTGCGAAGAAATAATAGAAGTTCCGAATGAACTTCACGCACGCTTTTCGGCTACCAGTCGCAGTTACGAATATCACATTATGCAAAAGCGCGATCCGTTTTTGGAAGGCTATGCACATCATGTTTTCGGTAAACTAGACTTTGACAAAATGAATGAAGCGGCGGATAAACTATTGGGCTGTCATGATTTTGCCGCTTTCTCAAAATCAAACACGCAGGTTCATACTACCATGTGTACCGTTACTGAAGCAATTTGGAAAATGGATGGCAGTAATGCTGTTTTTCACATTAGTGCCGACCGCTTCATACGCAACATGGTTCGTGCTATTGTTGGCACCCTGCTCGATATCGGCCTTGGAAAAATGGAAGTCGCTGAAATTAAACGCATCATGCAATCGCATAGTCGATCCGAAGCAGGGAGCTCTGTTCCTGCTTATGGCTTATTCCTCACTCAGATTGAATATCCGGCTTCCTATCAATTGCGTTAACCTGCAGAGAATACAATTTAGGGTATTACTACTACTTATTCAGATACGCTTCATAAACCGCTATACACTGCGAAGCCTCGGCCGCATCGTGCACGCGTAAAATATGCGCACCCTGCATCAAGGCGAGCATGTGCAAAGCTGTAGTGCCATTCAAGGCCTCTGCAGCCGAAATATCGAGCAGCCGCGTTACCATGCTTTTGCGCGAAACACCCGCCAAAACCGGAATATCCATCAGCACAAACTCATACAAATGGCCCAATAGCGTGTAATTCTGTTCCAGTGTTTTGCCGAAGCCGAAGCCCGGATCAACCAAAATATCGCGAAGCCCTAATTGTCTCAGCCGATTTACTTTATCGGCCATGAACTGCAGAACATCCTGCGCAACATCGGCATACTGCGGATTCTGTTGCATCGTTTCGGGTCGACCCTGCATGTGCATCAGAATGTAGGGAACCTTGAGTTGTGCCACTGTTTCGAACATTGTAGCATCAATGCTTCCGGCCGAAATGTCGTTTACCAAATCGGCTCCCTGCTCAACAGCATAGCGGGCAACGGAGGCATGGTAGGTGTCGACCGATAAAAATACGTCGGGAAACTCCGTACGAAGGCGTTCAAAAATCCCTTCCAGTCTCGTCCATTCGTCCTGCTCATCCGAAATTTTAGCACCCGGTCGGCTCGAACTTGCTCCGAGATCTAAAAAAAATGCGCCGCCTTTTACGTGTTTTTCGGCCAAACGCAACACATCATCCAACTTTTTCGCCCGACTTGCTGTGTGAAACGAATCGTCGTTCACATTTACAATGCCCATTACACGCGGTTTTTCAAAAGAAATGAGCGATCCGCGCAAACAAATCGACGGGAAATGCTTCCGGGATGTTAATTTCGCATTTAAATTCATGGCGTCCATGCAGAAAACAGCTGAGCAGTTTGATCGCGTTATCGCGCGATGCAAAGATATATTTATCAAGAAGAATCGCGACTACGGAACATCGTGGCGCATACTCCGCAGCAGTTCCATTACCGACCAACTTTACATCAAAGCCACACGCATTCGTGGCATCGAAACTTCGGGAACGCATCTGGTCGACGAAGGCATCGAACCCGAATTTATCGGCATCGTGAATTACGCTATCATGGGCCTAATCCAGCTGCAACTAAATGAATCGGCTCCTGTAGAACTGCCGCTCGACGAAACAGAACGTTTGTACGATACCACCATTGCGACTGTTAAAGATTTGATGTTGAAAAAGAATCACGATTACGGCGAGGCCTGGCGCAACATGCGGATTAGCTCGTTTACTGATATGATTCTGATGCGGTTGATGCGCATTCGACAAATCGAAGACCATCAAGGCCAAACGCTGGTTTCGGAAGGCATCGATGCGAATTACATGGATATGATCAATTATGCCGTTTTTGCCCTCATTCAAATGATGGAGGAAGCAGAAGCCCGGTAATGGTTAATCGAAATGAATAACAACGAAGCCACCATAGCAGCACTGGCAACACATCCCGGAATGGCAGCGATTGCTGTTATTCGTATTTGTGGACCCAATGCGTTCGAAGTGCTGGATAAGGTATTTCGTCCGGTTGGTAGAAAAACGCTGAAGGATGCTCCGGGCTACAGCATTTTGTTTGGGAAAATTCACGAAGGTGGAAAGGTTATCGATGAAGTTTTGGTGAGTGTTTTTCGAACGCCGCATTCCTACACCGGCGACGATACGCTGGAGATTTCCTGCCACGGATCGGTTTACATTCAGCAAGAAATTTTACAATTGCTTTATCGCGTGGGCGCAGAACCGGCATTGCCCGGCGCATTTACGCTGCGTGCTTTTTTAAACGGAAAGATGGATCTGAGTCAGGCCGAAGCTGTTGCCGACCTTATTGCATCGGGCAACCAGACATCGCACGCTTTGGCCATGCAGCAATTGCGTGGAGGCTTTGGAAACCGCATTAAAAAGTTGCGCGAGGATTTGTTGAATTTTCTTGCACTCATAGAACTTGAGTTGGATTTTAGCACCGAAGATGTTGAGTTTGCCGACCGCAGCACGCTCGAAACACTGGTGAAGCATATTTTGGAAGTGCTAGAACGACTCCGCTCGAGCTATGCGATGGGCAATGTGCTGAAGAACGGCATTCCGGTGGCGATTGTGGGCATGCCAAACGCCGGAAAATCGACCTTACTCAACGCTTTGTTGAACGAGGAGCGCGCCATTGTGAGCGATATTGCCGGCACCACGCGCGATACGGTTGAAGATGAAGTGGTATTGGATGGATTTGGATTTCGGTTTATTGATACCGCCGGACTACGTGAAACCAGCGATACCATTGAGCGCATAGGCATTGAACGTAGCCGAAAGAGCATACGCGAAGCGGCGCTGGTACTGTACGTTTTTGAGCCCGAAACTTGGCGCAATGGCAGTGCGAAGACTGAACTGGAAAGTGTATGGCGCGAT